>NZ_FRAH01000155.1 GCF_900142265.1 Anaerotignum lactatifermentans DSM 14214
TCCACTTAAAACTTCATATTTTCCTACATAGAGGCCTTTTTGTGCTGTCCGCACAATCTGGAGCAGTTCAATTGTTGTATGCCTTTCTTAATAGTTTAATATGAATTGGACTATCAGTCAAATAAATAAAACCTATAGTCTTTTTTCTAAAATCTCAGTATGATACAATAACAATATAGATTTATCTTCATAGTAGGGGGACTTTATTATGTTTATAAATGCGCAGAAAAAATTAGCCAATACAATGCTATATCACTACACAACACCAGAGGGACTGCTTGGTATTCTTCAGGAAGAAGAGGTTAATTTACATTTTACGAAGTTCACTGCATTAAATGACAAGATGGAAGGAAAGGTTCTTCAAAAAAGATTTTTAGATATTTTTGAAAGGTTATATCATGACGGAAAAATTGGAAAAAGTGAACTTGAAAAACTAGAAGATTGTATAAGATTTGATATGGGAAGCTTTAGATATTTTATAAATGGTAAATTGGTAGAATTTAACCTAGAGGATACTTTTGTTTGCAGTTTTTCTAAGGCACAAGATTCTTTGCCAATGTGGAATTACTATGTGAAAAATGGTAGTTATCAAGGGTATAATATTGGTTTCAAAAATCCATATATTTGTTCGAGGCTTTCCGATGAAAGATTAATTTATGATGTTTTTCGGTTACGTCCAATTATTTATTCTGAAAAACAACTTGAAGAATTTTTAAGAAAGTATGTTGATACCATAGATTGGACAACAGAAGATTTTCAGAGATGTTTAATGCAAATTCTTTGTAATGGTGTATTAGAGCATAAGATGGAATGTTTTTCCCATGAGCAAGAAGTTAGAATGATTTATACGGCGAGTAAAGAGGAGAAGAAAGAAATTAAGTATAAAGTTAAGAATGGTGTTTTAGTTCCGTATTTAGAGCGTTTGTTTGATAAGGCAACTATCCAGGAAATCACGGTAGGACCATTGATTGAACAAGATCTGGCGGTTAAGAATTTAAGAGAATTTTTGGAGCAGAGAGGCTATTCTGATGTAGACATCAAAGTTTCCGAAATCCCAATTCGATACTAAACTTAGAGATGAAAGGAAGTATGTTTTCTTATAAAATAAGAAAACATACTTCCTTTTGATGGCAGTGTGAAACTTTTTCTGTAAATATGTAATTGAAGAGGTTCTTCTATGGTAAAATTTAAATCATAGGAGGACCTTTTATTATGGCAAAA
>NZ_FRAH01000073.1 GCF_900142265.1 Anaerotignum lactatifermentans DSM 14214
GTGCTAAACTGTTTGCCATAAAAGCATCGTCCTTTCTTATGTAAAATATTTAGGCTTGAACACCCTTATTTTACAACAAGGACGATGCTTTTTGCTTAAGCTTTAATCTCACCCGCAGAGCGGGCGGTTGTTAAAGGCTGCTTTGCAGCCTTCAGCACTAAAGTAATAAAACAAAACAGGCAGGACTTTCGTCCTGCCTGCCTTTATTGAGAAGGTGTATGCAAACTTTTTTATCAGTGATGGCAATGTCCGCCGCAGGAACTGCAGGAACCGCAGTTGCCGCTGCATCCTTTGCCTTCTTTTTTGTCTTTGCGCAGTTTATAGACTGCGGCAGCGATCACTGCCACAAGTACCGCGCCCACGAGCAATGTTCCCATATGCCGCACTCCTTTCCGTTTACGCTGTTACTTCTTCTTTTTTGGTGACTTTTCTTCTTTCTTTATAGGGACGGAACAGCAGATAAATAAATCCTACTACTACTGCCGCTGCCAGAACCGTACCGATACCGAAAGAACCTGTGCCGCTCAATACAGAACCGATCTGATATACACAGAACGCAACCAGGTAAGCAAAGATGGTCTGGTATCCAATGGCGAACCATGTCCATTTTGCGTTGTTCATTTCCCGTTTGATGGCACCAATCGCCGCGAAGCAAGGTGCGCACAGCAGGTTGAATACCAGGAAGCTGTAAGCCGCTGCCGGTGTGAAGAATGTTGCCAGTGTGCCCCAATATTCCGCACCGTTTTCCGCCACTTCCGCAAAGCCGAAGAGCTGACCGAAAGTTGCTACAACGTTTTCTTTTGCCACCAGACCTGTCACCGCTGCCACTGCGGACTGCCAGTTGCCCCAGCCCAGAGGACTGAAAATCCAAGCCACTGCAGAGCCTACATTTGCCAACAGACCGTTGCTCAGGTCATCCACCATGCCAAAGCCGTTTTCTGTGAAACCGAAGTTAGACAGGAACCAAATGACGATGGTAGACAGCAGGATGATGGTACCTGCTTTTTTGATGAAAGAGGAACCTCTTTCCCACATGCTCCGCAGTACACTGCCAACGGTAGGCAGGTGGTATGCAGGCAGCTCCATAACGAAGGGAGCGGGATCACCTGCAAACATAGTTGTTTTCTTCAGAATGATACCGGAAACGATGATTGCCGCAATGCCCACAAAGTACGCACTGGGTGCCACCCATGCCGCACCGCCGAACAATGCGCCCGCAATCAGGGCAATGATGGGCAGTTTCGCGCCGCAGGGAATGAATGTGGTTGTCATAATGGTCATTTTTCGGTCACGGTCGCTTTCAATGGTACGGGATGCCATAACACCAGGCACACCGCAGCCAGTACCGATGAGCATAGGAATGAAGGATTTGCCGCTGAGACCAAATTTACGGAAAATTCTATCCATGATGAAGGCAATACGTGCCATATAACCACAGCCTTCCAAGAATGCCAGGAAAATAAACAGTACCAGCATCTGAGGCACAAAGCCCAGAACAGCACCGACACCGGCAACGATACCATCCAGAATCAGGCTATTCATCCAGCCTGCTACGTTCAGTTTTTCCAGCGCATTGCCAACCAGAACAGGAACGCCGGGCACCCATGTACCGAAGTCCTCTGTGGCAGGTTCTTCCGCTGTGAGAGCTGCTTCATAGTCTGCCGCTGTCACAGGCAGTGTTTCTGTCACATTGCCTTCCTCGTCTGTTACTTCCAGCACAGTCTGTACGCCAGCTGTTTCTGCCAGGAATTCCACAGGGTCTGTTTCTGCCAGTTCCGCATCTACGCCAGCTTCTGTTGCCGCTGCCAAAAATGCGTCAATTTTCTGTGTTTCCAGTGTGTATGCTTCGTTTGCCGCTTCATATTCCGCTCTGCCGTTGCCAAAGAGATAGAAACCATCGCCAAACAGTCCGTCATTTGCCCAGTCTGTTGCCATAGTACCTACTGTACTAACGGAAACATAGTACACGATAAACATAACCACTGCAAAAATCGGCAGTGCCAGGAAACGGTTTGTCACCACCTGGTCGATTTTATCGGAGGTGGACATGCCGCCTTTATTCTTTTTGGTGTAACAATGCTGGATCATTTCACCGATGTACATATAACGCTCATTGGTGATGATGCTTTCGCTGTCATCATCCAGCAAATCTTCTGTTTTCTTGATGATGTTTTCCACATCCGGTGCCTTTTCCATCTGTTCCACGATTTTTTCATCACGCTCGAACAGCTTGATGGCATAGAATCGTTTCAAGGATGGAGATACATCCTCCAGTTTTGCCGCAATGTCATTGAGTGCGCCTTCCACTTCCGGTGCGAAGGTATGCTGGGGGGCGCTGCTTTCTCTTGCCGCCGCTTCCACAGCCGCTTCTGCCGCTTCTTTCACACCAGTGCCTTTCAGCGCGGAAATCTGCACCACTTTGCAGCCCAGTTCTTTGGAAAGACGTTCCACGTCGATTTTGTCGCCGTTCTTTTCCACAACATCCATCATGTTGATGGCAACCACAACGGGAATCCCCAGTTCTGTCAGCTGTGTAGTCAGATACAGGTTTCTTTCCAGATTGGTGCCGTCAATGATGTTCAAAATCCCGTCGGGTCTTTCCCCGATGAGGTAATTTCTTGCCACCACTTCTTCCAGTGTATAGGGAGAAAGGGAGTAAATGCCCGGCAAGTCCATGATGGTCACTTCTTTGTTGCCTTTGAGCTTCCCTTCTTTTTTCTCTACGGTTACCCCGGGCCAGTTCCCCACAAACTGGTTGGAGCCTGTCAATGCGTTAAACAATGTGGTCTTGCCGCAGTTGGGGTTTCCGGCAAGCGCAATCTTCATGCCCATGTTGTATCTCCTTCCTATCCGTTAGTCACACCTAACTCTCTGCCAGAAAAAATGGCTCGTTCTCACGAACCAATTATCTGACTGCAATCATTTCCGCGTCAGCCTTTCTGAGGGAAAGTTCATACCCTCTGACGGTAACCTCCACAGGATCCCCGAGAGGCGCTACTTTTCTGACAAAAATCTCTGTGCCTTTGGTGATGCCCATATCCATGATACGGCGTTTGACAGCGCCTTCGCCTGTCAGCTTCACCACAGTGACTTTTTCACCGATTTTTGCCTGCTTTAATGTCTTTGTCCCTTCCATATTGTCACTTCCTTATACCATGATGCGCGCTGCCATGGATTTGCTGATGGCTACGCGGGATTCTTTTACATTGACGATCATATTTCCGTTGATCTCCGATACCACCGTCACCTGACCGCCGATAACAAATCCCAGACTTTCCAGAAATCGTTTGGTATCATCCCGTCCGCTGATTTTTCTAATGGTTTGCATTTCTCCTGTTTTTGCCAGTGCCAAAGGCATCAGAACTCCTCCTTCCATACTTCACGTCCTTTTATATTTTCAGATGATGAGATAGATTGTTGTTAGCTTTAACTAACATTCTGCAAAGAGTTTACCATTGCTAACTAAAGTTGTCAATAGCTTTTTTCTGGTTTTTGCAAATTTATCCATTTTAAACAAATTCCTTAAATCAGGCACAAAAAAACAGACATGGTTGTTTGTACCATGTCTGTCTCTATTTTCTTATTTTCTGCTGCATTTTCCGCAGTTGCCGCAGTCGCCATGACAGGTGCCACACTTATGCTTTTTCACTGCCACAAGTGCCCCGACAATGGCTGCCGCAATCACTGCCAAAATGACAAAATCTAAAGGGTTCATAATCCCCCTCCTTTTATACAAATAAGCCCAAAAGCAGATAAACGCCAAAGGCTGCCAGCCATGCCACCACACACTGCAAAATCACAACGCCCAGTGCCAGCCAGCCGGATTCCAGTTCCCGTTTCACTGCCGCGATGGCTGCCACACAAGGGGTATACAGCAGTGTGAATACCAGAAAACTGATGGCAGAAACAGGTGTAAAAAGGGTATGGAGGGCAGGCCCCAATGCTGCTGTGGAAGTTCCCATCAATACGCCCAATGTACTGATAACGGCTTCTTTTGCTGTAAAGCCAGTGATGAGGGCTGTAGGGATACGCCAGTCGTCAAAGCCAAGAGGCGCAAACAAAGGTGCCAGCAGATGCCCAATGGCTGCCAGAATACTGTCCGCGCTGTCTGTCACCACATTCAGACGGCTGTCGAAGCTCTGGAGGAACCAGATGATGACCGTCGCCAGGAAAATGATGGTGAAAGCACGCTGTAAGAAGTCTTTCGCCTTATCCCACATCAAAAGCAATACGCTTTTTGCGGAAGGGAAACGATAGTTCGGCAATTCCATAACAAAAGGAATGGGTTTGCCGCGGAATACGGTTCTGTCAAAAATCAGCGCAACAATGATGCCGATGATGATACCTGTCAGGTACATGCCAATCATCACCAGTGCCGCATATTGCGGGAAGAAAGCCGCTGCAAAGACTGCGTAAATGGGAATCTTTGCGGAACAGCTCATAAAAGGTGTCAGCATGATGGTCATGCGGCGGTCACGTTCCGAAGAAAGGGTACGGCTTGCCATAACCGCAGGCACCGTACAGCCGAAGCCCACCAGCAAAGGCACGATACTTCTGCCGGAAAGACCAATCTTACGGAGCAGTTTATCCATAACAAAGGCAATTCTTGCCATATAGCCTGTATCTTCCAGAATAGACAGGAAGAAGAACAGCACCACGATGATAGGCAGGAAGCTAAGAACGCTGCCCACACCGGCAAAGATACCGTCGATCACCAGGCTATGTACCACAGGGTTGATGCCGTAAGCCGTCAAGCCTTTATCTACCAATGCGGTGATATCGTCAATAAGCAGGGACAGCAAATCGCTGAGGACTGCCCCAAAGACGTTGAATGTCAGGAAAAATACCAGAAACATCACCAGTATGAATATGGGGATGGCAAAATACCGATGGGTCAGAATGCTGTCGATTTTCACGCTGCGGATATGCTCTTTGCTTTCCTCGCATTTGATGACCGTATCGGCGCAAACGCTTTCGATGAAGTCATAGCGCATGCCTGCCAGCGCAGCATTTCTGTCCATGCCCGCTTCCGCTTCCATTTCGATGATACTGTGTTCCACCAGTTCCAATTCATTCTGGCTCAATTGCAGCATATCTACGATACGTGTATCGTTTTCAATGAGTTTGGAGCAGGAAAAACGCACGGACAAGCCAGCTTTTTCCGCATGGTCTTCAATCTGGTGACAAACGGAATGGATACAACGGTGGACAGGCCCCTGTTTACAGAAGTCAATGACCTTTGTGGTCCGCTTTTCCTTTGCCACACGGACTGCCGCCTGTACCAGTTCTTCGATACCTTCGTTTTTCGCAGCACTGATGGGCACAACGGGAATGCCCAGGGCTTCGGACATTTTTTCCACGTTGATGGTACCGCCGTTGTTGCGGACTTCGTCCATCATGTTCAGCGCCAGAACCATAGGAATCCGCATTTCCATGAGCTGTAATGTCAGGTACAGATTTCGTTCAATATTGGTGGCATCTACGATGTTGATGATGCCGTCAGGTTTTTCATTCAACAGGAAATCTCTTGTGACGATTTCCTCGTTTGTGTAAGGTCTGAGAGAGTAAATCCCCGGCAAGTCCACCACAGAACAGTCCGGCTGGCTTTTCATCTGCCCAACCTTCTGGTCTACGGTTACGCCGGGAAAGTTGCCCACATGCTGGTTAGAGCCTGTCAGCTGGTTGAAAAGAGTGGTTTTCCCGCAGTTCTGATTGCCTGCTAACGCAAAAATCATAGGTCAACCCCCTCTTGTGTAATTTCAATGTTTTTGGCGTCCTCCACACGCAGGGTCAAAGTATAGCCTCTGAGCCTGATTTCGATGGGGTCACCCATGGGAGCCACTTTTGTCACCGTTACTTTTGTCTTGGGAATCAGCCCCATATCCAGAAAACGGTAGCGCAGTTCCCCTTCGCCGCCCACCTTGGTGATAATGGCGGACTGTCCAATGGGTAATTGATGCAATGTCATATTTTCTACCTCGTATCTATCTTCATCTAAAAAAGTAAACCATAACTAACATCAAAAAGTATAGCATAGCCCCAAACCCATGTCAATAAAGGCGGCAGCAAATCCTAGAGAAATTATATGAAATATTTTTTCGTCACATTTATACCAAAATTTTTCAAAGGTTTTGCCATTTTTGCACCTGCCATCAAAAAGTATCCCCAAAAAGAAAAAGAGCAGAAAAAAATCCGTTTATCAGATGCTTTTTCCGCTCTCTTTTTCTCTCTTTTTATGCCTTGAAAAACTATTCTTCCTCTGCAAAGAGATCGCGATAGGCATTTTCGTCATAGCCAACGGTTTCTTTCAGCAGTACCATCAGATTTTTGCCTTCATGGTGCAGGTCGTCCATTTCCACGTCCGCCGCCAACTTTCCTTTGTGAACGACAATGGCTCTGTCAATGAATGTTTCCACAGACTCCAGTTCATGGGTGACCAGAATCAAAGTTTCTTCCCCTGTCAGACTGCCGGACAAAATCTTCATAAAATCCTGTCTTGTCAGAGCGTCTTTTCCCAGAAAAGGCTCATCCATGAAGATATATTTCGTCCGTTTGGCAAGACCTGCCGCAATCTCCAGCTTTGCTTTCTGCCCCCGTGACATATGCTTTGCCGCCTTTTCCTCCAGTTTGAAAAATGCCGTCAGCTTATCATAATAGGCTCTGTCGAACTTCGGGAAGAAATCCGCCAGAAAATCTCCATACTGTTTCGGTGTCAGATCCGGCAGGAAGGTACCTTCTTCAAAAATGCAGGCAATCTCTCCTCTTACCTGCGTCGCAGGTTTTCCATCCAGCAAAATCTGACAGCCCCTATCCTTCTGCACCAGAAGTCCCGCCATGAGCCGCAGCAGCGTGGACTTTCCGGCGCCGTTCTCCCCAAAAAGCCCCACAATCTGCCCGTCTGGAATCTGTAAATCCACATAATTCAAGACAGGATTTTTGTCTGTTTCCGCAAATCCGTATGTAAAAAAGATTTGTTTGCCTTCGATCATGTCGTTTCCCCCTCGTAAGTGATTTTTAAGTCCTGCCAATATCGTCTGTGCAGCATATAGTCCCATGTATCCGCCGCCATCACATTCCGCTTCCTGCCAGCCTCTTTTGTGGAAAAAGCACCATAAATCCCTTTCAAATCATCATTTTCATCTGTGACAATCTCTCCACGATACAGTATTTTTGTCATGGTCTCATCATATACCGTCAAAAATGTCTGCTGAGGCTGAGGCCCGCCATTAGGAAAGAATACAGCCGTTTCTGGTGTCTGAATCATCGGTTCCTCTACTGTCAGCACACTGCCTTTCCCCGGCACTGCCTGTGCCCAGGGATACCCAACTTTCAGGAACTGATGTGTCATCTGTCCTGCTGCGTCCACGGTAAAACCATAATGCTCCATGGCATTGCTGCCATAGGTATCTGATTGACCACTCCAGGAAAGAATCAGGGAAGCCCCATCTTCCCAAGCGGAAACCTCTGCCTCTACACCGGTAAAGGGTCTGGCAAAAGAAATCTCCTCTTTGTCCAGCAGATTCCCCTCGGTGTCATACAGTTCCACAATGCCCCGATTTTCCGCTCGTTTCAGCAGCAGAAGTTTATCTCCCACACGTTCCAGTGCTAACACCTGATGCCGATGGTCTACAGTGCTTTCCCCAAACACCAGACAAGGCTCTGTCACCACTTTTGTCACATAGGGATTGCCGCTGTCATAAACCTCCTGCAAGTCAAAGGCATAGATGCCCATGGTCCCACTGTCCTGTATATCCGTGGGAAATGTCAGATAAAGCCTATTCCCTATCACAGCGTCATCTGCCATCCAAAACCCATCGTGCAGCCAACTGCCTCCCTGATAATGGATATAACCGCTTTCCATCTCATCAGCAGGCATCCATTCCATGGTAATCTTACCAGAACAATTCAATGACACGGGGATACGCAGCCCTCGACAGGCATATCCTTCCACATCCCCCAGAATATTCCCTTGTTTATCCTGTGTGAACGTAGGATTTATGGTACTGCCCGGTTTCTCGCTGAAGTAGACCTCCTGCCGCATCACATACTGCCCATTCCAGAAAGTAACACTGCCAGATGTAAAATCATCTCCGTTCGTCCAGATATTATCTGGATAGGCATATTCCTTCTGTACCTGCGCTAATTCTTCTCTGGTATCCGGTTTGCCTGCTGTTGCCTGAATCTCCGTTCCTTCCAAAGGCAGTATATCTTCCCATGCATAATCATCCAGCTGGAAATACCAGTTTTCCTCTTGTAGGTCCACTTGCCATTCTTCTGGCTCCTCGTTGCGCAGATTTTCCGTATCCGGTGAAAAGTCCGTCTGCCATTCCCCCCGTTTCAGCGAAAACCCAATTTCATGGGAGAAATCATCCAGTACGCCTGTTACGGTATAAGACGCCAGCGCTGCCCGATCTCCTTCCATATCCTGCAGATACAGATTTTCCCGATACCGCATCTGCCAGATACCAGCCACCATTCCTACAGACACCAGCAAAGAACACCCAATCAATATTGGTACCACGAACCTTCTTCCCATACTGTTTCTCCTCCTTTGCCCGAAATATCCTCAACCATCAGATAACGTCTCCATCCGGTTGTCCCCCTTGAATTCTGCTCCTGAATACTTTTTCTTCCTTTTGCCGTTTCACAGGACATGAGAACTTCCAGCGCGTCCTCATCAATATCCGTTTCCAACTTTCCATGGTAAATCAGTCTGCCGGCAGGATCTTCGCTGACGTCATACACACGCAGTTCCAGAGCGTTCAAAGTATATATTTCTTCCATCTCTGCCTTTCCATCCCACAGTTCTTGGAAGGAACCGACGGTCAATACGCGGTCTTTCCCCACTACCCCATAAGTCACATCTCCCTGACTGCTTTCCGGCAGATAAACAGCTGTGATTTTGCCATCTTCCACCCAATATCCAGCGAACAAATGGACATATTGTGCATTTTCGTCGATTTCGTGACTTCCGATGACATAAATTCCTCTGCCGTCTTCCCAGTCCGTCTGCTGTATCTGCAATTCATCAACAGACGCTTCTGTCTGCTGTTTCATACAGTCCAAAAGCACGCCATCATAACTGTAAAGCTCCATGGTAAGCCCATCAGCTTCCCCGATGAATAAAAGCAGCCCTTCCTTCACATCTTCCAGCCCCAGTACCAAACGATTTTCGCTGACAGGGATTTCTGCCAATGTGGCAAAGGGTTCTGTCATTGTCTGTTCTTCTTCAGAAGTGGATGTATAATCCTCTGCCGGATCGGGACCAAAACAGTACAGCCCCATACTGCCGCTGCAATATTTGTTCGTTGTCATGGTGCCGTAAAGCATTTGCCACTCCTTGGACCATACCAGCACAGGTGCCTCCCTGATCCACAATTCACTGCTTTGGATATCTTTGTAGTCTTCACCGTTTTCCACACAGACTTCTGCCAGTGGTTTATCCGGTATATACACCAAATTCGTTGGAATCTCGTAATTCCACTGCCTGTACTTAGTACCGCCGGCGGCGCTTGCATGCATTTCCAGCTGAAACACTGCCTGTCCTTTATCAAAAACCGTCGTGGTGCCATGCAAAGTGCCATCTTCCTGATAAGCATCGCTGGGAAAATGAGTATTGCCTTTCAGCACAGTCAAATCCACTGTATCTTTGGTTTCTACCTGACTGTCTGCCGCAGGCACGAAGGTACCATAACTGCTCCAAACACTCAGCTCTCCTTCTTTCCACGCACCGACTGTTCGTTCTATGTGATATACCGTTTCCGTTCCCGTTCTCATATGAAAGCTGTTTTTTTCCAGCTTGCCGTCCTCTATGGAAAAATCCCATGTATTCTGGGAATCCTCAATTTTTCCTTTCAGGGTGAAATCTGCCAAGGCACCCTCGTCCCCCTCCAGATGCCTCAGTTCCATTTGTCCATTCCATACACTGCCACGAACAATGCCCCAAATGATACAGATCACCAGCAGACTGCCGCAGAAACAAGCCAGTGGCAAATAGATCTTCCATTTTCTCATACAGAATCACCCGCGCTCTCTGTTACAGAAAACACATCCAGTTGACGACTGCTGCTGGTGCTTTTCAGCGTCTGACGCTCCACGCTCTGTTTGTACGCTTTTGTGGTGAAATAGTTGAAGAACTCCAATGCGTCCTCATCTATGTCTGTTTCCAGCTCTCCACAATAAACTTCCTTACCGGCAGGGTCTTCCGTGATATCATAGACAGAAATCTTAAAGCCATTCATGGTATTGCCTCGAATCGGCTCTGCCTTTCCATCCCATTCATCCATTGTCCGGTTCATGACCAGCACTTTTTCTTTTCCTACTGCTGTCCATGTGCCATATCCGTTGCCATTGAGATAAACAGGCTTGATGGTACCGTTTTCCAACCAGTAACCAGTGAAGAAATGTACATAGTATTCATTTTTACCTGTTTTCTGGGAACCTTCTACAAACACACCTCTGCCATCTTTCCATTTGGTCTGCTGTATCTCAATTTCATGTACGGGTTCTTCTAACGGCATTGTATTGCTGTCCAAGAGGGTTCCGTCATAACCATACAGTTCCGCTGTCACCTTATCTGGCTCCCCGATGAACACCAGCAGTCCTTCTCCTACATCTTCCAGTCCTAATACCCAGCGACTTTCGCTGATAGGAATTTCTGCCAATGTGGCAACAGGTTCTTTTTTTACCGGATGTGTTGTGCTATTGGCATCTTTGAAAGATTCCTCCTGACGAGGTCCCAGACAATACAGTCCAATGCTCCCACTGCAATCCGCGTTTGTTCTGACTGTGGCATAAAGCATTTCCTGACTTTCAGACCATACACTCAGAACATCTATGCCACTCCACGCATAATTTCTATATGTCATAGAGCGATTCTCATTTTCAATCTGAATATGTGCCAATGGTTTTTCCGGTGTATACTGCAAATGGGTAGGGATTTCGCATGACCAACTGCGAAAAGCCTTGCCTTTCTTCTGCACCGCTTCCATGTCCATATTCAGTACAAGCTGACCTTTGTCATAAATACAGGTGGTGCCATGAAGATTTCCCTCATCGTCATAAAGCTCTGGAGAAATGTAAACATCCTCCTTCAACAGACTCAAATCCACCATATCCAGATTTTCTATTTTACTGTCTGCCGCAGGCTGAAACGTCACATCCTCATTCCACACCTGCATGGTGCCGTCTTTCCAATTTCCTATGGTTTCCCCAGAGCCATAAACAGGTTCTTCATAGGACAGGGTAAAGGATTCTTTCTGCAAAGCGCCATCCTTGATGGAAAAATTCCATCTCTGCCTCGCATCGGTGATCCCAAACTGTATATTCAAATCTGCTAATGCGCTCTGATCCCCCTTCAGATGCCGCAATTCCAACTGTCCGCTCCAAGTGTGATTCCAGACGCTTCCCCAGATACCGCCGATTACCACCAAAGAACCGCAAAGCAGTCCAAAAGGAAGATATGCCATCCATTTTTTCATCGCACTTCCTCCTTTCTATTTCGCAAGAGGTTCCCGAAAATCCGCCTGCAATCGGAAAATGAGCCAAACGCCTACAGCAAGAAGAAGGATACTTCCAGTCAGCAGAATATTGCTCATCTCCCCTGCACTGTGTCCCTGCAAATACAGCGCCAAAGGAATCATCAGCCCTGCAGCACAGATAAAAATACCTGTCAGCCCAATGGCTCTCTGCATGCTGACGGATACAATCCACACACCTGCAAAAAACAGCAGGAACAGTGCACACATCATATTTTTCCAATCCAAGCTGTAAACGATACCCAAAAACTCACTGCGCAGAAAGGCCAGAAACAGCCCATTATGCCGTGTGGCGTCAATGCCTGTCAAAATGGTACCGTCGTTCATCAGAAATTCCTGTTTTGCCGCCAGACTTACCATCCAATGCATCATAGGAAAATACATGACCACAATGACCATGAGCCACAGAGCATAGTACAGAAAAACCATTGCCAAAGACTGAAGCAAAAAGGCATTTGCCACCTGTGTACCTTTCATGGGCAATGTCAGGAAAGTATAGATGCCTTTGCTTTCCTTCTGGTATTTCCGTAGCTGCAAAAACTGCAAAAACAGCAGCGCCAAAAGTCCTATACCAAAGAAAAGCGGAATCATACTTTGGTCAATGATGAGCTCATAGGGCAAAAATCCCTTTGCCCGGTAAGGTGATGTTTCTCCTGCCATTCCCGCGTACCCCCGATAAACGGCAGTGATGACCCCTGCCAGAATGGAAAAGACATAAACTGCCCATCCTCCTTTTTTCATGTTCCACTGAAATACATATCCGCTGAGCAATGCTGTTTGTTTCATACATTTTCCCCTCTTTCCTGCCATGCTTCCTCTACCATTTTCATCACTTCTGCCAGCGTCAGACGGTTTTCCTTGGCTTCTGCCACAAATTGCCGCACCAGATCTCCCGTCATCTCCTGCCGGATTCTGCCCAATGTTTCTTCGTCATAAAAAACCGTGCTGGCTGCGTTTTTCGGTGTCTGTATGAGCCCTTCTTCCTCCATGAGCCGAAAAGCTTTCTGGGCAGTGTTTGGATTGATGCAAAGCTGCGCCGCCAGTTCCCTTCTGGAAGGCAGGCTTTCTCCCACAGCCGCTTCCCCCAGAAAAATTGCCCGTTTCAAATGCCGCACAATCTGCACATAGACCGGCTCCATATCATGCAGCTGCAGATCAGAAAAATTCACCACCGTCTGTCACCTCCTTTCAAGTGTACTATGCTTATCATACACTTCTTAACTGTATGATAGCAATCATACACTTTTCTGTCAACAAATTTTAGAAAATTCAAAAAAAAGAAAGACTTTCGTCATATTTTATTTATAATGATTGTATATACTGATAATATAAAATAAAGACAATTGTTATTTTGTGATAGATTCCAAAGGAGGAATACATATGAAACGACTGACATCTTCTCTGGTTGTCTGCATGCTGATGCTGGGCACCGCTGCCTGCACTGCCAATACAGAAACCGAAGAACCCCCACAAACACAGGAAATGACCGCCGAACAGCAGGCACAAGCCGTTGACGACATGACAGCGCCTGTAGACTCTCTGGTGCGGTGCATGTTGGAAAACGGTATGGAATATGACCCCCAGAACCCTGAATTTTTCTGGACATCCCTTGCGTATTTCGCAGGACAGTATGGCAGTGAACATCAGCTGGCAGAAGTGACCGATGATTCCATCACACTGCCCAGCAAAGCCGTTCAGGAATTGGCTATTGCCCTTTTTGCAGACTATGACGACCTGCTGGAACTGCCCGACAGCCTTTCCGGTCGTGTGACTTATGATGAAAGCACAGATGCCTACACCTTTGGCAGAGGCGACATCGGTCTGGCAGAAACCAAACTGACATTCAAAGGCGAAGAAGACGGCGTTGTGACTGTACAGGCAGATCTGGTTTCCCTTATGGAAGATCAGGACATCATCGGTTCTTGGACTGTTACCATGACCAATAACACATACGCTGACGGCATCTCTGATCCTATGTACCTTTACAGCGTTGCCAGCGTAACACCTATTGAAACCACAGAAAACGAAGGTGACAGCCAGACTTCCGGCACCACATCTTCCGAAACGGCTTCCAATGAAATCACAGTCAATGCCGTTTACAACGGTCTTTCCGATGGACATACAGCAGAAATGACACTGCCCGACGGCACTGTCAACGCTTACCAGTTCACAGACAGCAATGTGGCATCCAAACTGCAGGAATATAACGTAGGCGACGCCATCACATTCACCTACACACAGGAAAGCAAAGACGCGGCTATGGTCATCACCAATGTGGAATAATCACAGGAAAGAAGGGAGAACATGGGCAATCTGAGAAATCGGCTTTTGAAAATCCTGCTGATTCTGCTGGCACTGGGCGCCGCCCTATTCGGCGGATGTATCCTGTATCTTGCCATCACAGACCCCATAAAACAGCCTTACCGACAGTATTTCTATCCCATACTCCTTGCCATCTACCTCTCCGCCGTTCCCTTTTTCACAGGACTGTTTTATGGCTATCGTTTCTTATGCCAGTCAGACAGTACTGCACAGGAAACAGGCGCAGTGGTACAGACATTACGGAAAATCAAAATTTGCGCCATCACTTATGGCATCCTCTTTCTGCTGGTCATCCCCTTCTGGATTGGTCTGGCAGAAGCCGATGATGCCCCCGGCGCTATGTTCTTTGGGCTTTTGCCCATTTGCTGGGCAGTTCTGTCTTACTTCTGGTCATACAGATACAAAAACAGACTGCTACAAAATAACGCATAAAAAAGCTGGAATCCGCATAAAGGATTCCAGTTTTTTTATTTTTCTTCTTTGATGAGCCGCCCTGTCCAGCAAAGCAACAGGCGACTGCCCTGTTCAAACAATTCTCTGGAAATTTCATTTTGCCCTTTCAGCTCTTTTGCCATAGACAAAATTTCTTTTTCCATACCTTCTGCCAACTGCTCCAAGTCCGTTCTTTTCTTCCCATAAACGCCTTTTTGCAGATAAACCACCGCCTGCACCACAAAAAGGGCGCCTTTATAAAAGGCTTTCAGCATCTCCCCATCTTTTTCATGGAGGAAATTGTGGACACAGCCATGGTACAAGTCACAAGCGCCTTTATGAACTGCCCGCTGGATGTCTGCTTTTGTGATTTCGTTCCAAAGGTCATCCAGACTGCCCCGCAAAGGTGTTGTATCCTGTATGAACTGGAACAAATCGGCTTTATCCCAATGCATCAATTCTTCCCAGCCGCCTACGAAACCACAGAGCTTCTCCCGCATGGGCAAAGCAGACACAGCTTCATCATAAGCCTGCAAATCTTCCAGTTGTAATCCATCCAGCAAAAGCACCACGTCTATGTCGCTTTCCGCTGTGGCTTCCCCTCTGCCGTAACTGCCCTGTATCCCCAGAAAACATATCCGCTCTCCGAAAATACCATCTACACAGGCTGTCCAGTCTGCCAGCCATTTTTCCAAGTCCATGTCCACTCCTCCTTTTCCAAAGTCAAAAAATGGATTCCCAAGCAGTCTCCCCTTAAGAAACCATCTCTTTTCTTTCATTTCTTAAGGGGAACTGCGATGGCTGTCTTCAGAAGAAAAATTTCAATTGAAATCTTAATCAAAACCACCCGTTGAACGGGTGGTTTGATCAGACCCTATAAGGGTCTATCTCTTGTGGTAGCCCCCTAAAGGGGGCATTGAATAGTCTGGCAACCACACTTTTAACTCTGGCTGCCCCCTACTCGGGGGCACTTTTTATGCCTTATTTCACCGGCTCACCCGTGAACGGGTCTGTAAATTCCTTTAAACTTATTTGATCATTCATAATATCATCTTCCAGCTGATTTTTGATGTATTCTTTTATTGCCGTTTCATATCTGCCTACTGTATCTACAAAATATCCTCTACACCAAAAATGTCGATTTCCATACTTGTACTTTAAGTTT
>NZ_FRAH01000075.1 GCF_900142265.1 Anaerotignum lactatifermentans DSM 14214
CCAGCGCTTAATAATACCGAGACAGTTGATATTAAATCTTCTCATGGTTTCACTGAGACTTAGACCTTCTTCCCGCATCGTTTCTACCACCAGTTGCTTGAATTCTGGTGTATATCGTTTATTTGGTACTCCTTTTGGCATAAAAATCACCCCACTTGTTATTCAGTATATCATACCGTCTAACAAATGGGGTGCAGTTCACTTTTCATTTTTTCTCTATTTATTTTTTTACACAAAACTATGCCAACTCCCTTCAGGCAGCGTACCAATGAAAAATCATTTTTCACCCAACGCAAAAAAGGCAGCATTTCTGCTGCCTTTGATTTGCTCATCCAAAATTAGTCAACTTTGATGATTGTTTTCTTGTTATAAGCACCACAAGCTTTGCATACCTGGTGAGGCGCCATCAGTTCGCCACATTTGCTGCATTTTACCAGGTTGGGTGTTGCGATCTTCCAGCTCTGTGCTTTTCTTTTATCTCTTTTGGATTTAGATACTCGACCCTTAGGTACAGCCATTTCTACACCTCCTCATCAACATTGAAAAGAGCCCTCAAACTTTCAAATCTCGGATCTATCTCTGTGGTGTCGCATCCGCACGCACCTGTGTTCAGATCCTTGCCGCAGACAGGACAGAGTCCTTTGCAGTCATCCCTACAAAGCGTCTTCATAGGCATGGCCTCCATGATCCCGCTTCTGACATAGTCCGCAAGATCGATCTGATCTCCCGAAAAAGTTTCTGTCTCTTCGTCATCTCTGCCTGTATGGGAAAAACGCTCCTCAATATTGAAGTGAATCTCTGTTGTAACCGGCGCAAGGCAACGGTCACACGCAATGCTGACCTTTGTTTCGCCCTTTGCTTCCAAAACGAAAATCTCATTTTCGTTTCTGAGAGTTCCTTCTATTTTTACAGGCTCCATAAAACCCACAACATTGGGGTATGCCGCAATCTCTTGTATTTGCTCAGACATATGCACTTCCATAGAAGCACCGTTTTTACCATATAAATGAGCCATTTGCAATATCATTCGTATCACCCCGTAGTCGTACCTAAAATATTATACAGAAAGGTTTCTTATTTGTCAAGCAATTCCTTTGTATCTCTTGCAATAACCAGTTCTTCGTTTGTAGGGATTACAAACACTCTTACTCTGGAGTCGGGAGCGGAGATTTCGATTGCTTTGCCTCTCAAAGAGTTGTTGTAAGAATCGATGTGTACGCCCAGGAAGCCCAGGTAGTCACAGATCAGTCTTCTTGTGGAAGCGGAGTTTTCACCCAGACCTGCTGTAAATACGATTGCGTCTACACCGTTCATAGCAGCAGCGTAAGCGCCGATTCTCTTAGCTACTTTGTAAGCGAATACGTCCAGAGCCATACCTGCTCTTTCGTTACCATGTTCGCTTGCATCTTCGATATCACGGAAGTCGCTGGATACGCCGGAGATACCCAGTACGCCGGATTTTTTGTTCAGGATGTTATCCATTTCCTGAGGTGTCAGGTTTTCTTTTTCCATCAGGAATGTTACAACAGCTGCGTCAACGTCACCAGCTCTTGTACCCATTACCAGACCTTCCAGAGGTGTGAAGCCCATGGTTGTGTCGATGGATTTGCCGTTTCTTACTGCACATACGGAACCGCCGTTGCCCAGGTGGCAAGTGATTGTTTTTGTCTGGTCATAAGGTCTGTCCATCATTTTAGCAACTTCTTCGGATACGAATCTGTGGCTTGTGCCGTGGAAGCCGTATCTTCTGATTTTGTATTTTTCATAGTATTCGTAAGGAATAGCATACAGATATGCTCTTTCGGGCATTGTCTGGTGGAATGCTGTGTCGAATACAGCTACCTGAGGTACACCGGGCATGATTTTTTCGCAAGCGTGGATACCGATCAGGTTAGCAGGGTTGTGCAGAGGTGCCAGTTCGCAGCATTTTTCGATTGCTTCGATAACTTCGGGTGTGATTACAACGGAGTTTGCGAAGTATTCACCACCATGTACTACACGGTGACCAACTGCGTTGATTTCGGACATGGATTTTACTACGCCGTATTCGCTGTTTGTCAGAGCGTCCAGTACCATTTTTACTGCTACGCTGTGATCTTCCATGTAATCGTTGAAGATAACGTCTTCTTTACCTACAGGCTGATGTTTCAGTCTGGAACCTTCGATACCGATTCTTTCGCACAGACCTTTAGCCATTACGCTTTCTGTGTCCATGTCGATCAGCTGATATTTCAGGGAAGAACTACCACAGTTTAAAACCAGAATTTTCATTTTTTTCTCTCCTTATATTTTGTCCGTAGTTGTTATTTGCGGGCAGAACACTGCCATTGTTTCTGATTGGATAAAATTATTTACCCATTACCTGAGCCTGAACGGATGTCAGAGCAACAACTGCAACGATGTCGTTTGCGGAGCAGCCTCTGGACAGGTCGTTAACAGGTTTTGCGATACCCTGCAGGATAGGACCGAATGCTTCTGCCTGACCAAATCTCTGAACCAGTTTGTAACCGATGTTACCAGCGTCGATGTCAGGGAATACCAGTACGTTTGCTTTACCAGCAACTGTGCTGTTGGGAGCTTTCAGTTCGCCAACTTCTTTTACGATAGCAGCGTCCAGCTGGATTTCGCCGTCCAGTTTTACGTTAGGGAATTTTTCTTTTGCAATTTTAACTGCATCTACAACTTTTGTTACGTCAGCATGTTTTGCGGAACCCATTGTGGAGTGGCTCAGCATAGCAACTCTAGGTTCTTTGCCGATGAATGCTTCGTAGGATTTAGCGGAATCGCCTGCGATGCAAGCCAGTTCCTGAGGGTTAGGATTCTGGTTCAGTGCACAGTCAGCGAACAGCAGGATACCGTCATCACCATACTGAGGTGTGTTTGTTACCATGATGAAGAAAGAGGATACCAGTTCTGTGCCAGGTGCTGTTTTCAGAATCTGCAGAGCGGGACGCAGTGTATCAGCTGTGGAGTGGATTGCGCCGGAAACCATACCGTCAGCGATATCCATTTTAACCAGCATAACGCCCATGAACAGAGGATCGTCCAGCAGAAGTTTTCTAGCTTCTTCCAGAGTCATGCCTTTGCTTTTTCTAGCTTCTGCCAGAGCAGCAACAACTTCATCCATTTTTTCGTAGTTTTCAGGATCTACGAAGATAGCTTTGGATACATCAAAGCTGCCAGCAGCTTCCATGATCTTTTCTTTGTTACCGATCAGAACGATGTCAGCCAGTTCGTCTCTCAGGCATTCAGCAGCTGCTTCCAGATTTCTTTTTTCATAAGATTCGGGCAGTACAATTACCTTTTTGTCTGCTTTTGCTTTTGCTTTCATTTCAGATAAAAAATCCACTGTAAAGACCTCCATTTTTAAATAGATAGATTAACTGTTGTCTTTTTTACTGGAAGAAATGACTTCTTCCGTCCCAGAGAAACAAAATTCCCTGATATATATACTGTTTCAAAATCCGTTTTCAATAAAACGGACAGCATATTTATTATAAACAAAAAACGCAGTGTATACAAGTACATCCGCGAAAAAAACGGTAAAAAACCCCATTTTTTCTCATAACTTTTTCCCACAGGAACGGCAGAAAGCGTAGTCTTTCTCCGCTTTTGCCCCACAGTAAGGACAAAAAGCCGTTTCTGTTGGTCTCTCTTCTTCCTCTTTTGGCTCTGTTGTTTTTTCTTTTTTATTCAGCACTTCTTCCAAAGGGTCAGGTTCTTCTCCTTCTTCAGTGATGTCGTAAAGAGAAAAGCGATTTTCCCCGGTGGCATTCATCAGAGAAACAATGACGTTGCTGCCGGCAATCACCACAAACACCAGTCCCATAAGTACAAATGGCGTTGGTGCTCCCATTTTGGCTGCTGACACCATCCAGAAAATACCGAAAACAACTGCAAAGATGGAACCAATAGCTCCCTGCAGAGATGGACCTCTGCCGGGTTTGACACTTCTCATGGGCATCCCCTCCTGTCCTTTTGATTGGTATCAGATATTTTTTTCATACATATTCTTTCCGCAGATTTGGCAGTTTTGCTCTCTGCCCTGCACATTGGCGCCGCAGTAGGGGCATGCTGTTAATATCATTTCTTTTGGTGCAGATTTTTTGTTTCTTCTGCATCCATCCCACAGAAATGCTGCTCCCAGAATCAGCAAAGCCAAACCTACAACAACCAGAAAGCCTTCTATGCGAATACTTCCTGCTGCCCCTCTTTCCTGTTCCTGAAACCACATATTTTCCAATATCAGCAGAAAAATGCCTCCTACTGCCATTACCAGCCCTTTCAGAACAGACAATGTCCTCTCTTTTCTGCTCATAAGCACTCCCCCTTAGGGAATCAGCGGAAATTCCATAAAGAATGTTGTCCCCATGTATTCCTTACTTTCGATACGGATACTGCCCCCCAAGACAGATACTGCCGCGTTAACCACATCCAGTCCTACACCTCTGCCGGAAAACATGGTAGCACTGCTTTTTGTGGTAAAACCGGGACGCAGCAAAAATGCATATACTTCGTTGTCTTCATATTCTTCTTCAGCCTTTTTCAACCAGCCTTTTGCCTTCGCTGCCTGCAAAATGCCTTTGCGGTCTAAACCTCGTCCATCATCTCGGAAAATAACAAAAACCTGCTGTGCTGTTTTCTGTATTTCCAAAGATATTTCCCCTACAGGGGTTTTCCCCATTTTTTCCCGGTCTTCTGTTTTCTCCAAACCATGATCCATGCTGTTTTTCAGCATCTGCATCACAGCCATGGTGATCTTATCGTAAATATCTCTGGGCACTTCTGTTTCCGCACCGGAAACTTTCAGCAGGAAATCCTTTTCCAATGCTCGTCCCATAACCGTTGCCAGACGTTCCATCTGGGCAACCAACGCGGAAAAGTCCGTATAAGGAATGAGCTGACGCCCTTTTCTGGTATAAGCGATCTGATAGCTGGGACCTTCCGGCTCATTGTCGCTATCCACATGGGCAAGGAAGTTCTTGATCCGACGTACCACAGCCCAGCCAAAGTCTGTCACTTCATCATCCGTTTCCATACGGCGCAGTTCCCGCTTCATATAGCCGGAAACCATACGCAGCAACTGCAGGATAGTCAACAAATCCTTATCTGCCGGGTGTTCTTCCTCCCGCAAATAAGAAAAAAGGTCTTCCGCGCTGTGAGCTGTTTCCGAAAATGCCGGATAACCCATCATAGAGGCAGAGCCTTTGATTGAGTGCATGGTACGGAAAAGTCTGTTGACTTCATCCTTGGTGATTTCCACCTGTTCCGTTCCCGATTTGCTTTCTATAAAATTGTCCAGTCGTTCTATATTTTTCCATGTTTCTTCTACGAATAGATCCTGAAGAAAATCCGGATTTTTTTCAAATCTCTCCATGGTATCATCCTCATTACTATATTCTGATTTTAGTATAGACCGATTCCCTCAAATTTTCCAGAGAAAAATTATATAATTGTTGAAAAATATGTTATACTGCTTTTAGAACTATTTTGCGAAAGGAGCGATACCATTGCGAACGGTTGGAATCATTGCAGAATTCAATCCCTTTCACAAGGGACATCAATATATTTTGGAAAAAGCAAAGGCACACACAGACTGTCAGCGTGCCATGGTAGTCATGAGCGGCAGTTTTGTCCAGCGTGGTGAACCGGCGTTTTTCGACAAATGGACAAGGGCAAAATGCGCCCTTCTTAACGGGGCTGACATGGTGCTGGAACTGCCTGTGCTTTTTGCGGCAGCCAATGCGGAAATCTTTGCCATGGGCGGTGTGAAAGTGCTGGAAGATACGGGCATGACAAATGCCCTTTGTTTTGGCTCTGAAAGCGGCGATCTGAAAGCCCTTCAAGAAGCGGCAAAAATCATGACAAACGAAACAGAAGAATTTCAGCGTCTGCTGAAAGCCGGACTGGATGAAGGCATGTCCTATCCTGCGGCGAGAGCGAAGGCGCTGGAAACCGTTTCTCATATCAGCAGTGAAATCATTTCCCGCCCAAACCACATTTTAGGTCTGGAATATCTGAAGGCTTTGGACAGACTGGGCAGCAACATCGAGCCTTGCACCATCCGCCGGAAAGGCAGTCAATACGACGATCCTTCCCTGACAGGAGAATTTGCCTCTGCCGCTGCCATCCGTAAAGGCATTCTGGAAGAAAACGCCACAGAAGCCTTTTTGCAGGTACCGGAAAACATCGTAGACCTGCTGACAAAAGAAATTTCTCTTGGAACTGCTCCTGCTTCCATGGATGAGCTGGCAGGTGCCCTCCATTATAAACTGCGCACCACTTCCGCTGAGGAAATCCATGACATTCTGGAAGTGACAGAAGGACTGGAAAACCGTATTTTGCGTGCCATCGACAACGAGTTCTTCATGAACGACATCATTGAATACATCAAAACCAAACGATATACCCGCACCAAAATACAGCGGATTCTGGTACATATCCTGCTGGATATTCAGGCAAAGGAAGTGGATTATTTCCTGAGTCAGAACCATCTGCCTTATATCCGTGTTCTGGGATTCCAAAAAGACAACGCGGACATTCTGGGTGAACTGACAGAACAGGCAAAATGCCCTGTACTGACCAATCTGAAAAAAGCACCGGAAATTCTGGACGAAGATGGGCTGCATCTGCTGGCACTGGAAAAACTGGCAACAGATTTGCAGGCATTGGCAGCGCCGAACCCTCTTTACCGTGCGCCAAACAGGGATTTTACCACTCCCATGGCAATCGTATAATTCAAAAACATGAAATCAAAAAAACAGACATAGACTGGTATCAACAAGCATTGCAAAGGATGACTTTCCATGATTACACGCCTGCTGACCATCTGTGTCTGTTTTTTCATATTTGCCCTTTTGCGGTATCCTGCAGCCTTGACAGAAGCCGCTGCCGGAGCCTTTTCTCTATGGTTTTCCAGTGTTCTGCCATCTTTGTTTCCTTTTCTGGCTGCCATCGGCATTTTGCTGCGAATGGGCGCAGCGGAAAAACTGGGGCAGCTTTGTGCGCCACTAACAAAACCCCTTTTCTCCCTTTCCGGTATCTGTGCCTTTCCTCTTGCGGCAGGTCTGCTTTCTGGCTATCCTGCTGGCGCAAACACCGTGGCGCAGCTATACGAACAGAGGCGGATTTCTTTGTCCGAAGCCCGGAAAGTCCTGTTGTTCTGCAATGCCCCCGGACCGCTGTTTGTATTGGGCACGGCTGGCACCACTTTTTTCGGCAGTCCAGCACTGGGTTATACCATGCTGCTAGCAGTTTTTGTGGGAACCATCCTGACAGGCATTTCCTATCGTTCCATTCCTACAGATTACAACAATCAAACACCTTTTTTTCCGGCACAAAAAAAAGAGCCTTTCTTTCTGCTCTTTTCCTCAGCTGTAAAAGATGCCCTTTTGACTTCGGCACAAATCGGCGGTTTTCTGGTATGTTTTTGTGTTTTGCAGGAGGGACTTGCCCAAGCTGGCTTTTTTGCCCTGCTTTCCAACGCGCTGTCTTTTCTGCCTATTTCTCCAGAATTTTTGCAGGCGTTTTCCGGAGGTCTACTGGAAATGACAAAGGGCATCCATGGTGTTTCCCTTTCCCCTGACAGTCTGCGGCTGCGGGCATCAGCTGCGGTTTTTCTGCTGTCTTTCGGCGGGTTTTCCATTTTCGGGCAGATTTTAGGGGTTCTGCGGAATGTGCCCATCAGCCCTTTTGCTCTGTTATCCGCCAAAATACGACAGGCGTTCTTTTCTGTGCTGGTGTTCCAATGTTTCTATTCCATAGCAGAAACACAAGCACAAAAAGCAGTTCCCGTATTTTCCACGCATACGGCAACTGCTTTTCCGACACTTTATGGGCTTTTGTCTGTTCTCCTGCTGTGCAGTCTATTATTGGAACGACAAAAGTAAATTATTTGCTCATGCGCAGTTCCTGAATGTTTTCACCCAGTACATTCAGAGTCTGTGCGAAGTAATCGTCTGTCTTCATGCTTTCGCTGTAAACAACTGCTTTCAGTTCTTTCAGCTTGTTTTCCGCATCGCTCAGCACGCTTTCGGAGTATTCCATGGCACCCAGACGCATTTCTTTTGCAGTTTTCTTTGCAGATTCGATGATGTTTGCAGCCTGGTCATAAGCCTTTTTGGTCACTTCGTTATCATCGATCATACGCACCAGACGTTCTTCCGCGTTTTTCACGATTTCGTCCGCTTCTTTCTGTGCGTCGATAAGGATTTTATTGCGTTCTTCGATAACCCATTTGGACTGTTTCAGTTCGTTGGGCAGTTTCATGCGGATTTCGCTGATGATGTCGTAAATTTCTTCTTTATCTACAGACACTTTATTGCTGAATGGTACGGCACGGCTGCTGTCCATAATTTCTTCCAGTTCATCCAATAATTGTAATACAGAATCCATTGATGTTCCCTCACTTCTTATATTTTTCTATAACAAACGGTTGTATTTCCTTGGGCACCATAAAGTCAATGTTTCCGCCGAAAACGGCAACCTCTTTGGCATTGGTAGAACTGAGGGACAAATGTTCCTCATCAGCCGCAAGGAAAATCGTTTCGATATCTTTTCCAAGTTTTCTATTGATCAAATACATCTGATATTCTGCCGCAAAGTCAATGGCATTGCGCAGACCGCGGACAGCGACTGTAGCGCCGATCTCGGACGCAAAGTCTGCCAGAAGCCCACGAAAAGAGGCTACTTCCACATTTTCCAGATGCTTTGTCACCATTTCCAAATGTACTTTACGTTCTTCCACAGTGAACAAAGAATGTTTATTGGGGTTTTCCAAAACCGCCACTACCAGGCAGTCAAACAGTTTGGACGCGCGTTCGATGATGTCCAGATGTCCCAGTGTTACAGGGTCAAAACTGCCGGCATAAATTGCTTTTCTCATGTTGCTGATTCCTCCGGACGCAGAAAAGTAATGACTGTCGTCTTGTAGTTTTTTTCACGGTCTACATACAGACCTTTGATGGGCGCCAATGGAATTTGGGCACTGCGTTCCACAATGACCATACCCTCCGGTGCCAGAAGCCCGCCGGAAACGATTTTTTCCAGTGTAGGTTCTGCCAGACCTGCCGCATAAGGCGGGTCCATAAAAATAATATCAAAGGTTGCCTTCTCTGCCGACAGCTGTGCAAGTCCTGTCAGCACATCGCTTTTGATCAGGCGTGCCCGTTCCATGAGTTTGGTATGGGTCAGATTTTCCGCAATGACTTTCTGACACTCTGCCGCCTGTTCCACAAAAACCGCCGTATCCGCACCTCGGCTCAAAGCCTCAATGCCAATGGCGCCACTGCCCGAAAACAAATCCAAAAATCTGGATTCCGGCAGATCAAAGGCAATGATATTAAACAATGTTTCTTTGATTCTGTCCGTTGTGGGACGGGTATTGAGTCCCTCAATGGTTTGCAGTTTATGCCCTTTTGCGGCACCGGCGATGACACGCATATTTTCTCACCTTTCAGACCGATTTTTTTACATACAGCCATAGTATAACAAATAAATCCCCAAAATACAATAATAAACTCTTTACAAATCCAAACTTTTCCCTTCAAACCAAGCGGAAAGTCTGCTTTTGAGATGGGCGTTTTCCTCCTGTTCCAGCTGGGGGTCTTTCCGCAGCAAATCCCCTGCTGCCTGCTGTGCTTCCTTGAGAATTGCCATATCCCGATACAGATTGGCAATCTTCAGTTCCGGCAAACCGTGCTGTCGGGTGCCGAAGAATTCCCCGGGACCTCTCAGCTTCAAGTCCATTTCGGAAATGACAAAGCCGTCTGTGGTCTTTGTCATGGTCTGCATACGTTCCACAGCGATTTTCGTTTTGGCATCGCTGACCAAAATACAGTAAGATTTCTCCGAACCACGTCCCACACGTCCGCGAAGCTGGTGAAGCTGTGCCAGACCAAAACGCTCGCTGTTTTCAATGAGCATAACGGTAGCGTTGGGTACGTTGATACCTACCTCAATAACCGTTGTAGAAACGAGAATATCTGTATTCCCTGCGGCAAAAGCATCCATAATTTCCTGTTTTTCAGCCGCTTTCATTTTCCCATGAACACAGGCGATTTTACATTCTGGCAAAGCCCCTTTCAGCTTTTCCGTATAGTCCAGAACATTTTCCACTTCCATTTTTTCATTTTCTTCGATCATGGGGCAGATGACATAAGCCTGTCTGCCTGCCGCCGCTTCTTTGCCCAAAAAGGCATAAATCCGCTGGCGATAAGATGTATTGACGCCAATGGTGTCGATCTGCTGTCTGCCGGGAGGCAGTTCGTCGATGATGGAAATATCCAAATCTCCATAGAGAATCAAAGCCAATGTACGAGGAATGGGTGTTGCCGTCATAACAAGGACATGGGGATTCTCCCCTTTTTCCGCAAGCATACTTCTCTGGCGCACACCGAAACGATGCTGTTCGTCTGTGATGACCAGACCGATTTTGTGGTACTCCACACCTTTTTGAATGACCGCATGGGTACCCACAATCATTTGGGCTGTACCGTCTGCGATTTTTGCCAGCGCTTCCCGTTTTTCTTTGGCTTTCATGCTGCCTGTGAGCAAAGCCACTTCAATACCCAAGGGCGCAAACAATTCCGTAAAAGATTTTCCATGCTGTTCTGCTAGCACTTCCGTAGGCGCCATGAGTACTGCCTGATATCCGTTTTGGATAGCCCAGTAAGCAGCTGCCATGGCAACAGCCGTTTTCCCGCTGCCGACGTCCCCCTGTACCAGTCGGCTCATGATTTTCCCGCTGGTCATATCAGCGGCAATTTCCGACAACACTTTTTTCTGGGCATTTGTCATAGAAAAAGGCAGGCTTTTCTGGAATTCATCCATGGCTTCTGGATGTTCCATAACGATGCCGCTTCCTCTGCCCAAAAGTTCTTCCCGCAGGGAAAAGAGGGCTGTCTGAAGTAGGAAAAATTCCTCAAACACCAAGCGGCGGCGAGCATCATAAAAGGCTTCTTCCGTACGAGGGAAATGGATATTGGTCTGCGCAAAATTCTTTTCTGCCAGATGGTATTTTTTCCGTATCCATAAGGGCAGCTCCTCCGTCAGTGTGCCGCTGACCTGTTTCAAAGCTTCCTCCAGATAACTGCGGAGCATTTTCTGAGAAATACCGTCTACCGAAGGATAAACAGGCACAATGCGTCCGCCGGCAAAATTGTCTTTGATGGATTCATATTCCGGTGACACGATTTCCCGGCGGTTATATTTTTTCTGCATCCTGCCTGTAAACAGATAAACTTCACCTGATTTCAGTGCGGTTTTCATATAAGGTTGGTTATACCACAGGAGGGTGATTTCATCTGTATCATCAAAAACCTGCAAACGGGTAAAGGTCAATCTACCTCTCCGTCCTGTCTGCCCTTCCCCTTTCACCCGTGCCAGAAAGGTATTTTCATCTGTTTCGGATAAGTCTGCAATTTTTGTCAGACGGCTGCGGTCTTTATAATCTCTGGGATAATGTTCCAGCAAATCTCCAATGGTTTCAATGCCCATACGATGGAGTTTTTTTGCCCGCTGTTCGCCTACATTTTTCAGTTCCGTAATGGGGCTTGTCCGCTCCATGCCCTCACTCCCTTTCGCAAGAAAAAGGCGTTGGATACCAAAGCAACTTCCCCTTCAGAAAACATGGATTTTCCTTTTTTCTGATTTCTTAAGGGGAATTGCGACAGCTGTCTTCATAAGAAAACATAACAAATAAAATCTGAATAAAATAAGAAAGTCAAAACCCTTTGTACTGATAAGGATTTTGGCTTTCTTTATTTTCTTATGAAGATGCTCCTAACGCCTTCAATCTGTCTGTTTTTATTCCACAGAAATGATATAGTAATACAGCGGCTGTCCACCCATCTGCAGTTCCACTTCGCAGTCAGGATAGGTTTCTTCGACATATGCCGCCAAAGCTTCTGCGTCTTCTTCTGTCACATCTGCACCGTAATAAATGCTGATCATTTCGCTTTCGTCTGTCACAGCTTCTGCCAGCAGTTCTTTGGTGCTTTCCGCAATATCCTTGCCCACAACAGCGATGGAGTCATTGAGCATCCCCAGAATATCGCCTTCGTGGATTTCCTTATCTCCAATGGTGGTTTCTCTCACAGCGAAAGTCACTGTTGCCGTTGCCACTGCTGTGATGGCTTCTTTCATTTCTTCTGCCATTTCTTCCGGGTCTGCCCCTTCTTCATAACAGAACATGGCACTGATGCCCTGAGGAACAGACTTTGTAGGGATTACATATAGTTTCTTGTCTTCAGACAGTTCCGCTGCCTGTTCCGCTACCAAAATGATATTTTTGTTGTTTGGCAGGATAAAGATATGATCTGCGTTAATCTTATCCACCGCGTTGAGGATGTCTTCCGTGGAGGGGTTCATGGTCTGTCCCCCTTCGATGACTTCATCCACGCCCAGATTATGGAAGATGGCTGTCAAACCGCTGCCTGCGGAAATGGAAACAAAGCCAATATCCTTTTTAGGGCGTTCTTCCTGCACAGGCTGTGCTGCACGCGCTTCTTCCACAGGTGTTTTCTTTTCAGATGTGGTAAAGTCAATAATATTATTATGCTGTTCCCGCATGTTGTCGATTTTCAGTCCACTGAGGCTGCCAATGGTCAGGGCTTTTTCCAATGCCAGACCGGGATGGTCTGTGTGCACATGAATCTTAATGATCTCATCATCGCTGACACAAACGATGGAATCCCCAATGGTACCCAGATAAGATTTCAGCTGCTGCACAGTTGCATCATCGGCATTTTTCACATTGATGAAAAATTCTGTACAGTATCCAAATGTAATGCTTTCATTATCCACGGAAGCCAGTGCAGCATATTCTTTTGCTGTCTGCTGGGTAGGTTCTGCCACTTTTAATGCTTCTTCGGAATTGATGTGTTTCAAAGCACCTTCCAGAATATACAGCAGACCACGGCCGCCGGCATCTACAACGCCTGCTTCCTTCAGTACAGGAAGCATATCCGGTGTCTGGTTCAGCACATCATGGGCATGTTCCAGAACAGCTTTCAAAAAGACTTCAATATCGTCTGTTTTTTCAGATTCTGCCACAGCCGCTTCTGCACATGCTCTCGCTACAGTCAAAATGGTACCTTCTTTGGGCTTCATCACTGCTTTGTATGCAGTTTTCACACCCTGTTCCATGGCTGCGGTCAGTTCTTTTACCCCAGCTTCTTCCAGACCTTCCAGACCTTTGGCAAAGCCGCGGAGAATCTGAGAAGTGATAACGCCGGAGTTGCCTCTGGCACCGCGCAGCGCACCGCCAGAAGCCCGTTTTGTCACTTCATCCACCCGCAGGGCATCGCCTTTTTCTGTTTCTCTGGCAGCTGCCAGCATAGTCAAAGACATATTGGTTCCTGTGTCGCCATCAGGCACAGGGAATACATTCATTGCATCCACAGCCTGCTTATTTGCATGCAGTTCATTTGCGCCTGCCACGATCATTCTCTGCAAACGCAGACCGTTTAATTTTGTAACACTCACTTGATGGTTCCTCCTTGTTTCTTATCCGTCGACACGTACGCCGTCCACAAAAATGTTAACGTCGTCTACGGCCAGTCCCGTATATTCTTCTACAGAATATTTCACCGTGCTGACGATATTATCCGCAATGGCGGAAATGTTGGTGCCATATTCCACAATGATATGCAGATCCAGGCTGACTCTATTGGCATTGACCTGCATTTTGATGCCTTTTGTCAAACTTTCCAGTTTCAAAAGCTGAACCAGTCCGTCTTTCACATTTTTGGCAGCCATACCTACAATGCCGTAACATTCAATGGCCGCATAGCCTGCAATTCTTGCAATGACTTCATGGTCAATGCTGATTACGCCATATTCGTTTTCCAGTTTCGCTGTCATATATTACAACCTCCAATCTGTATTTGTTGGAACATATTCATGTTGCTGCAATCTTGTTTGCATAGTTGTTTATATTATACCATCATTCCCTATTTTTGAGAAACCTTTTTTTACATATTAAGAAAAGCGTCTGTTTTTCTTATGTTTTTTACAATAAAAATTACCCTTGCATATGCGCTTTCATTCATAAAAAATAGTATTTTTTTGCAAAAAAATGCATATTCTTTTATACAGAGCCTATTTTTTCGTTTTTCCCCTTGCATTTTTATGGAAAATTTAAGATAATAAAATACATGCGAAGAAATTTGAGAAAATGGAGGGCACGAAAATGCCGCAGTTACAACGACTCAGCCTGAAAGCACAGGTTTATGAAATCATCAGACAAAAAATATTGCAGCAGGAATATGCATTGGGCGAAAAAATCAATATTGATACCGTAGCAGATGAACTAAAGATCAGCAATTCTCCCATTCGAGAAGCTCTGATGATGCTTTCTCAGGATGGACTCATTGAAATGATACCAAACAACGGCGCCCGTGTGATTTCTTTTTCCGAAGAAGGTTTTCACGAAATTGCTTCTTCTCTTTATGTTGTTCTTTATGGTGCCTACGACCTTTGTGTCAGACAGGGAACCATCGAGCAGGTTGCCCAGGAAATGGAGCATTATCTGGCATTGCAGCAGAAATACTATGACGAAGGCAATGTTCCCGAAACTGTAAAATATGCACTGCAATTTGATAAGTGTATCGTAACGGGAACCAAAAACTCCTATTTGATTTCCATGTATGAACACATCGAAGATATTTTTTATCTTATGGCACTACACAACAACCAGAGAGGCGAGGACGACCGCCACAACAACTTCAAAGAACACAAAATGATCCTCAAAAGCATTCAGGAACATGATGCTGCTGCTCTGCACAAGTGGCTTGGGATTCATTACGACAAACATCTGTAAACAAAAAATATTTACAGCATACAAAAAGGGCATTCCCATAAACAGGGAAATGCCCTTTTTTCGGCAGTGTGAAACTTTTTCTGTAAATATGTAATTGAAGAGGTTCTTCTATGGTAAAATTTAAATCATAGGAGGACCTTTTATTATGGCAAAACAGAAGAAACCCATACATCGGGTACAAATGACAGAGGGAAAACGAAACATTATTCATCAGCTCATGGAAGAATACGATATTCAGACAGCTGAGGATATTCAGGAAGCTCTAAAAGACCTTCTGGGCGGAACCATCAAAGAAATGATGGAAGCAGAAATGGAGGATCATCTCGGATATGAAAAATCTGAGCGTTCTGACAATGATGATTACCGAAATGGGTATAAACGCAAACG
>NZ_FRAH01000120.1 GCF_900142265.1 Anaerotignum lactatifermentans DSM 14214
ACTTTGGTGATGTCTTCTTCAAACCACTCTCCCTCCTTTATGCGGTGCATCGCCTGATAGCTCATATTGGCATATTTGTCTATCTCACAATGCCCTTTGCAGGTCCAGCCTGCCTGCTCCAGTCCCAAACGGAACAACCCGATTCCAGCAAAAAAATCCAAAAAATACATACACATTTCTCCTTTCGCTGTCTTTTCTTTTCATGCTGTTGACGTTTCCTTTTTTCTGAGGTAACATACAACAACCTGTAAGACGGCAGCGAAAAAAGGGCTTTCTGCTCCGATTCGGTTTGTCTTAAGAGTCAGTATTTTTGCTTCGCAAAAACGGCTTTGCCGCCGGACTTCTTTCCGGTACTGTGCTTGTTTTCAGAATCTTAAAACGGAAACAAGGCGGATTGCTCCGCCTTGTTTCTTTGCTTATAACTGCATATCCAGATCAGTTTCTTCTATTTCATCGGCATCACCTTCTTTCATGTTTTCTTCTGCTTCATGGGTAAGCTCTTGTTCTCGAATACTGTTGGCAAATAAATCCAACAAGCCGCTGTGGGTATGGATCGTATATTCCAGTTTGGGGTTGTCTTCGCCTTGGTTCATTTGGCTCTGCAATGCCCAGGTCTTATTCTCTTTGCTGATCCTGCCATCGTGAAGCTTTTGCTGGATGTTACAAGCAACAACATATTGGACTCGCTCCATGCCATAGGTTTCGATAAGTTCTTTCTCAAAGCCTGTATGGTAGTGAAAACCATCGAAATGGCTGTTGATGGCTTTTCCGATGTCTTCGGCACACTGTGCATTGGCTTTATGGGATGCTTTTTCCATATGGATTACCTCCCGTAAATCTGATCAGAGCGTCTGTGATACTTTACTTTTTTATGAGGTTGGACTCTGCTCTCCGGCGGTAATTTTTTCACCGGTCGCTGTTTATTCTTCTGCGGATACTTTCTTTTCATTTCTGCTCCTTTCTGGCACAAAAAAAGAACATGAATGTTTCATGTTCCTGCCATCATGTTTTTATAACTGTGGTTCTTCCATATTTTCTTCCAAATCTTCTGATAACTGAAGCAAATGATCTGGTTCCACAATCACCTCCCACTCATTTCTTCCTTTAAATAACGCTAAAATATATTCCTTTGAAATTTCCGCCTCATAAACGATACCGTTTTCTCCAAATCGATTGGCAAACCATTGGGCAACCTCTCGATCCAGTGTCCAGGACAAGGCTTTGATCTTGCCTGCATTATATGAGGTCACGCCTCGATAAACCGATACTGTTTCCGGCAGGCTTCGCAGTGTTTCTATTTCATCTTCTGTCATCATCTCCTCCTGTTTTGATTGGCGGAACAGATCCAGCAGTTCTTTCTGCTTGAAGTTGGGATCAAGATTAGGTGCTTCTGTCCGAATCCAGATGTCTGCAAGCATTTTGGAGAAATCCTCTCTGGACAAGTATGGTTCCGCATATTTTAAAAAAGCAAGCAGATAAGATTTTGTCATGAGGTGGTATACCCCAAACACATCTTCCGCAGTATCAATCTGCTTTTCCACTTGTTCTTTCCATAGGGTAAATGCCTTTGTGTCTTCCATTATATTGGCAAAGGCAATTTCACCGTCAGCCTGTGACAGACAAACCATCGCTGAATCTGTAAACGGATGCTTGATGACCAACGGCGAAAACTTTGTTTCTTCTATATTCATGTGCAGGAATACTTTGGCGGTATCTTTGATTCCTCTTAAATCTGTTATTTTTCGCATTTTCTTACCTTACCACAATGCCACATTTCTTTCTTTTTTGATTTGTTCAACCAAAGCATCAAAACCGCCTGCCTCTTCTGCATATTTTGTAAAAACACATTCCACCATTTCTCTGGAAAAACCAAGTTCTTCGTAAAGCAAAAGCAGCTCCTCTGGCAATCTGCCTAGCACGCTTGTTGGCTTTATAATGATGCATCCCTTTTGAAGAATGATATCTACCAATTCATTAGGATTGATTTCTGCATTCTCCAGCATTTCATCTGTGACCTCAATAGGATCACCTGGCTTTCTAAAAATAAACTTTTTTTCGATTGGTTCCATCTTCATATTTTTCATAACTGCAAATCCTCCTTATTCAAATGTGTAAATTTCGATCACTGCTGTTTCTTCAATTTCTTCTTTTGTAAACTCCTGTGGCTCATAAAAAAATTTTTTGTATGTGTCCAACTCCTCCTCACTCAATGATGTCAGGTTTCCTTCTTCATCACTGCCGCAAACAAAAAAATCGCCAACGATGATATCGCTGCCAATTCTCCTGTTGCCTTCTAAGCCAATCAATTTTCCCTCATCATTTAATAGGATGCATACATTGTCATCTAATCCTACGATGTCAATATATCCTCCCACTGCTTCCTGCATTGCTTCCAATGTATTTTTCAGCATATAGACTTCAGGATGTTCATGTGGCTTTACTTTTAATACTTTAATGACATTTTCCTTCAAGATTTTCACCTCCCTTCCAAAATTTGTCGAAAAGATTTTTTCAAAAAATGGTTATATTTTTGGAAACCACTTTTTTATCAATTTTTAGAAACAAAAAAAGTCAGTGAGATTTGCCTATCTCACTGACTCAAAATCATTTTTTGACTCCAAAAAAGCTATGTCATCTATAAAATCCGATTTTTTTGAGTTTTGAAAATCGTCCTCAAAAACCGCTGAAAGCCTTGATTTTATTGGCTTTCAGGCTCTTTCATACTTTATGACTCCTCAAGCCGTCATGTTTTTACAAAAAGTATGCCTCAAAAAGTTAGTTATCCCTTGGTGTAAGGTTGTTTTTAATAAGGTGTTGTGTATTATGCCAATTCTAATTTTTTCCAATGTATTTTTCAGCATACAGACTTTAGATGTTCATGTGACTTTACTTTTAACCTTTTTCTTCAAAACCTCTCCTCCTTCTATTGTTTGAATTTTTATTCAAAAAGTGATTATTTTTTTAAATCACCTTTGAATCAATTTACAGAAACAAAAAAAGCAGTGAGCTCTTTTTCCTCTCACTGCCTGAAAAAATATTTTTTCTTTCAAAAAACACTTTTGTCATCTATAAAAATTGAACTTGTTGGGTTTTAAAAAATCCCCTTAAAAACCGCTAAATCCCTTGATTTTACTGGGTTTACGGGGTGTCATATTATTTATGACTCCTCAAGCCTGCTAAATATGTTAAAAAGTATCCCTTACATAACTTATATCCCTTTTTCATTTCATAAACTGTTATCCTAAGGTAAATCTTATTCCTCATACCTCTGGAAGAAGAATATCGCCTCAAAACAGATGACAAATTTGCATTTCACATTTCAAGGCTCAGACGTTTTATTTTGTCATAATTTGCGAAATGTTTTCTCAAAAATAAGGCATTTTTTTCTTATGTAGAAATTTGTCACTATTTTGGGCAACAAAAAACGGTATAAAAATTACCTTTTATACCGTTTTTTCATCTGTCCTCGCAATTTTATTACTTACACATCTGTCAAAATCAAGGAATTTAAGTGCCTCAAAATCGGCATAGAAAACGTCTGAAAGCCTTGATTTTACTGGGTTTTAAGCCCATGTCATACTTTATGACTCCTCCAGCTTCAGCACGCTCATAAATGCCTGCTGAGGTACTTCTACGCTGCCAATCTGGCGCATTCTCTTTTTCCCTTCCTTCTGTTTTTCCAACAGTTTTTTCTTACGGGAAATGTCACCGCCGTAGCATTTCGCCAATACATCTTTACGCAGGGCGCTGATGGTTTCTCTGGCAATGATCTTGCTGCCGATAGCCGCCTGAATGGGAATTTCAAACAGATGTCTAGGAATTTCTTTTTTCAGTTTTTCGCACATCTTTCTGCCCCGTTCCACAGCGGAATCTTTATGAACAATAAAGGACAGTGCATCCACAGGTTCTCTGTTTACCAGAATATCCAGTTTTACCAGTTCACTTTCTTTGTAGCCCACCAGACTATAGTCAAAGGAAGCGTAACCGCGGCTTCTGGATTTCAGTACGTCGAAGAAGTCATAAATGATTTCATTCAGAGGCATTTCGTAGATGAGCATGGCTCTGCTTTCATCCAGATATTCCATACTGATATAATCCCCACGGCGCTGCTGACACAGTTCCATGATAGGTCCGATATAATCCTTAGGCAGCATGATTTCTGCCTTTACAATGGGTTCTTCCATTTTCAAGATACGGGCAGGGTCAGGCATGTTGCTGGGGTTGGACAGGTCGAACTGGGTGCCGTCTGTCAGATATACTTTATAAATAACGCTGGGTGCGGTGGTTACCAGATCCAGATTATATTCTCTTTCCAGTCTTTCCTGAATGATTTCCAGATGCAAAAGTCCCAGGAAACCACAGCGGAAACCAAAGCCCAGAGCCACAGATGTTTCCGGTTCAAAGAACAGAGAAGCATCGTTGAGCTGCAATTTTTCCAGTGCATCACGAAGGTCAGGATATTTTGCACCGTCGGCAGGGAATACACCACAGTAAACCATGGGGTTTACTTTCTTATAACCAGGCATTGCTTCCGCAGTGGGTCTTGCCGCTTCTGTAACAGTATCACCTACGCGAGTATCTGCCACGTTTTTGATGCTGGCAGTGAAATACCCTACCATGCCTGCATTCAGTTCATCTACCGGCAGGAAACGACCGGGGCCGAAAATACCAACTTCCACAACATCGAATTCTTTGCCTGTTGCCATCATTTTGACTTTAGAGCCTTTGCGGATACTGCCGTCAAAGACACGCATCAGAACGATAACACCGCGATACTGGTCGTATACGCTGTCGAAAATCAGCGCTTTCAGAGGTGCATCCACATCACCGCTGGGAGCAGGAATGTCTGTGATGATACGTTCCAGCACTTCTTCGATGTTCACACCGTTTTTGGCGGAAATTTCCGGCGCATCTTCTGCGGGGATACCGATAATATCTTCAATTTCCTGTTTTGCCCAAGCAGGGTTTGCGCTGGGCAGGTCAATTTTATTGATAACGGGCAGGATTTCCAGATTATTATCCAATGCCAGATATACGTTTGCCAATGTCTGCGCTTCAATACCCTGTGCTGCGTCTACAATCAGGATTGCACCTTCGCAGGCTGCCAGAGAGCGGGATACTTCATAGTTAAAGTCCACGTGTCCCGGAGTATCGATGAGGTTGAATTCGTATTCTTCCCCATTGTTTGCGCGATAAATCAAGCGAACTGCCTGGGACTTGATGGTGATACCTCTTTCTCGTTCCAGATCCATATTATCCAGTACCTGTTCCTGCATTTCACGGTCTGTAAGCAGACCTGTTTTCTGAATCAATCTATCTGCCAATGTGGATTTGCCGTGGTCGATATGTGCCACAATACAAAAGTTTCTGATATGACTTTGTCTGTCTTTTGACATCCATATTCCTCCTAAATCTCTAGTATTTCTTTCACAAAAAAAGCTGCCCTTTTCCTTTGCATCCTCGCAAAAAGCAACTTCTGTTTTCATCCAGTCTGGAAAAACGCCTGTTTCCCCATGATATTTTGCTTATTATATCATAGTTTTCCCGTCTGCGTCAAAAGAAACCTTTGCAAACAGGGCTTTTCCACGAAAAAAACAGGAACCTGTCAGTAACAGCTTCATCATAAAACAAAATAGCCAGAATCCTTTTCGTTTTGAACTGAACCCAAAAAGTTAGACAATATTTTCAAATTAAAATTGTTTAAGAAGCCAGAAGGGCTTGTTGTCTGTAAATTGCAGGTGGCAAGCCCTTTAACTTTGCTTTGATTCGATGGTTATTATAATAATCTAAATATTCCACCAGTTCCTGCTTGAAATGTTCCATAGATTGAAACTGTTGAAGATAGAGAAGTTCGCTCTTGAGCAATCCAAAGAAATTTTCCATGACAGCATTGTCCAGACAGTTACCCTTTCGGCTCATACTTTGCCGGATTCCTTTTTGTTTGAGCATTTGGCGGTAATATTTGTTTTGGTACTG
>NZ_FRAH01000025.1 GCF_900142265.1 Anaerotignum lactatifermentans DSM 14214
ATATTACCGCCAAATGCTCAAACAAAAAGGAATCCGGCAAAGTATGAGCCGAAAGGGTAACTGTCTGGACAATGCTGTCATGGAAAATTTCTTTGGATTGCTCAAGAGCGAACTTCTCTATCTTCAACAGTTTCAATCTATGGAACATTTCAAGCAGGAACTGGTGGAATATTTAGATTATTATAATAACCATCGAATCAAAGCAAAGTTAAAGGGCTTGCCACCTGCAATTTACAGACAACAAGCCCTTCTGGCTTCTTAAACAATTTTAATTTGAAAATATTGTCTAACTTTTTGGGTTCAGTTCATGATACAAAGGTTTCCGGCTTATTTTATTTATCTGTATTTCATTAAATTTTTTGAAATGCGTTTCCTATTTCACACTTCATTCGGTACCAATTCCACCATGACCACTTCCGGCGGATTCCAGATACGGGGCAGATTGTTTTTACAAAGTCCCCGACTTACCACCATAGTAGTTTTCTCCAGCTGATACATACCACCAGCATACTCTGGGAACCATCCCTGATTAGGCGCAAACAACCCATTCAAAATGAAGGGTATCCGCACCTGTCCCCCATGGGCATGACCAGCCGCCACTAAATCAAAGCCGCTTTCTGCATACCACTGTACCAATTCCGGGCGATGAGAAAGGAGAATGGTAAAATCATCGTCATTTCTTTCTTCTTTCACCTGTTCCAATTGACTTTCCCATTCAGAAAAATCAGAAAACTTATCCGGGTCATTGACGCCAGCAATCTGGATGACGTTTCCATTCAAATCCAGCTTCGTTGTTTCTCCCTCCAAAACGGTAACGCCATAAGAAGCAATCATTTCCGCGATTTTCTCATATTCTCCAGACCAATGCTCATGATTGCCAGAAACATAGAAACAAGGATATGTATTTCCAATGGCATCCAGCAGCTGCTTTGTACCGTCATGGGGCACTTCGTCATCTGCAATGTCCCCTGACAGCAGTATAGCATCAGGTTCCTGTGCCTCTAATAATGCTACCAGTTTCTCCTGATTCTCACCGTAAATGGTGCTGTGCAGATCTGTAACCACTGCCAGACGGACTGGAGATGTAATTTTCGAAGATTCCAGCTTGTATATCTGGACTTTCAAATGGGTCTGCAATGCAGAAGCCAGTATGCCAATGACAAGCACACCTGCCAGCAGAAAAATCCCTTTCTTTTTCATACGAAACTCCTTTCACCGCCCCCATTTTACCCCTGTTTTTTATTCCGGTGCTGTTTCGTCCGCTTCCACTCGATCTCTCACTTCCTGCACCACGTTTTTCATGACAACGCCTTCTTTCAGGAAGGTTTCCGCATCCAACACCGTTGCGCCGATAAATGCCATATCCTCCATATTGGCTTTCTGTACCGCTTCACTTCTGGAAGAACAGCAATCCTCAATGATTGCCACATTATAGTCCAGAGATAACCCATCATAGCAGGTTGCACGGATACAGTTTGGTGTAGTAGTCCCTGTCAGAATCACCGTATCCACCCGCAGTCTGCGCAGAATCAAATCCAGTTCTGTCTGGAAAAATGCAGAGAATCTAGGCTTGATGATGGTATAATCCCCTGCCTGTGGTGTAAAAGCTTCCGGCACTTCAATGGAGCAGTCCCCGGTGCTGTTCGGTGCCAGACAGCGTCCCCCTGCCAGCCAGTTGTCATAACGGCATGCTTCCACATCGCTGCCGTCTTTCCGGTAAATGCGGTTCACAAAGAAAACGGGAATTTTTCTGTTTCTCGCTTCGGCGATGACCTTTGCCAATGCAGGCACCGTATCTGCCGCCTGTTTGATGTAAAGCGGAGAGTTTTCGTTCAAAAATCCTTCTTCCATATCAATAACAACCAATGCTGGTTTGATTTCCTGTGACATAAAATCCCTTCTTTCATTTTTTCAAAAGTATACCACAGTTTTTTACAGTAGGAAAGGCACCTTTTGTCCCTGCCTCCATAGTATAAACATATAATTTGCAAAGGAGGTCTTCCCATTGCGCCCCATGCTTTCTCTGCATGATGTCACCCTCAGTTATCACAGTCTCAGTGGCGAAACGAAGGCCGTTTCCCATCTGTCTTTTTCCGTGGAGGAAGGGGAATTTGTCACCATTGTTGGTCCCAGCGGCTGCGGTAAATCCTCCATATTATCCATGCTGGCTGGACTGATTCCCCCTTCATCCGGCAGTCTTTCCGTCAACGGCAACATCGGCTACATGCTGCAAAAAGACCATCTGCTGGAATGGCGTACCATCCGCCGCAATGCCCAATTGGGATTGGAACTGCAAGGCAAACTGACGCCGGAAAATATCGCTTTTGTGGATCACATGCTGGATCAATACGGCTTAGGCGATTTCAAAGACCGTTTTCCCTCTGAACTTTCCGGCGGCATGCGCCAACGGGCTGCCCTGATTCGTACCCTTGCTGTCCGCCCAGATATTCTGTTGCTGGATGAGCCTTTTTCCGCACTGGATTATCAGACCAGACTGTCTGTGGCAGACGAAATCGGCACCATCATCCGCAAAGAAGGAAAAACAGCCCTTCTGGTGAGCCACGACATTTCCGAAGCCATCAGCCTTTCCGACCGCGTCATCGTGTTATCTGGTCGTCCCGCGCGGCTGAAAAAAATCCACACCATTTCCCTTTCCGTGGAAAACCGTACCCCCATGAAAGCCCGGGAAGCCCCGGAATTCCGAGAATATTTCAATCAAATCTGGAAGGAGCTGGATGTCCATGTGGCGTGAAATCAAACGACCTCCCGTTTCTGCCCAGCAGACTGCCTTTCTGCGTCGTCTGAAACTGCGGCGTTATACCATCTACACCATACAGATTTTGCTGTTGGTTGGCTTTTTCCTCTTGTGGGAAGTGGCTGCCCGAAAAGGCTGGGTAGATGCCTTTCTGTTCAGCCAGCCCACAGAAATCTGGGCGACCGCTGTGGAAATGGCAGAAAACGGTATGCTTTGGAAACACATCGGCGTTACGTTGGCAGAAACTGTTGCCGGCTTTGTGCTGGGCACCATTCTCGGTACACTGACTGCCATACTGCTCTGGTGGAACCGGATGATTTCCGATGTAGCAGAGCCCTATCTGGTGGTTCTCAACGCTTTGCCCAAAACAGCCCTTGCCCCAATCATCATTGTCTGGCTTGGCAACGGCAAAACTTCCATCATCGTTGTGGCACTGCTCACATCTGTCATTGTTACCATCATGACTGTTCTCAACGGATTTTTACAGACCGACGAGGAAAAAATCAAACTCATCCGCATTTTTGGCGGCGGAAAATGGCAGATTCTGAAAAAAGTCGTATTTCCTGCCAATATTCCCTGTATGGTCAACGCTTTGAAAATCAACGTGGGTCTTTCCTTTGTGGGCGTGATCGTCGGGGAATTTCTGGTGGCACAGGCAGGTCTTGGCTTTCTCATTATCTACGGAAGCCAGGTTTTCAAACTCTCTTGGGTTCTCATGAGTGTTGTCATTCTCTCTATTTTGGCAGCACTTCTTTACGAAGCCATCAATCTGTTGGAAAAACGTATACTGAAAAAACGCCTTTGACAAAAAAAGACCGAACCTATAAAGATTCGGTCTTTTTATTTTTATTCGTCTTCCGCTACAATCCGCATCACAAAGCCTTCTTCATCGTCTTTGTGATCTTCTTCGAAATCTTCTTCAAAATCATCCTCAGACAGTTCCAATACAAACCGCACTGCTGTCAAGCATGCTGTCACCAGAAAAATCAGAGAACTGATGATCATAATGGGTTTTTTCCGTTCTTTTTTTACTGTCAGACCCAGCATCACCCCAAAAGCGCAAACACAGGTTTTGATCAGTGCCATGTCTTTCCAGTCGCATTCCAGCACATAATCATTCAAAAATGTTGCCAACTTTTTCATAACATACCCGCCTTTCTTTATCTTGTCACCGTTTCATATGTAAAATCATTGTCCTGTCCCTCAAAAGTGAACTGATCCGCAATCCCTTCTGTGGCAATGACTTTCCCATCTTCCGTTACAAAAATTGCTTCAAAATCATCACTCTGCCGCCATAATTCCACTGCGCGGTCATAGCCCATAACAAAAAGGGCTGTAGAAAGGGCATCGGCTTTTGTGCCGTTTTCCGAAATGATAGTCACAGAAAGCAGACCGCTGTCGGAAGGATATCCCATAGCAGGGTCGATGATGTGATGGTACCGTTTGCCGTCCTGATCGAAGTACCGCTGGTATCCGCCAGATGTAATGACAGAACAGTCAGATACTTCCACCAAGCCTACATAATCCTCTGTATTTAAGGGGTTTTCCACGGCTATTTTCCAAGGATTTCCGTCGGGTTTATTGCCGATGGCGGAAATATTGCCGCCAAGCCAGATCAAGGCGGATTCCACGCCTTCTTCTTTCATAAGTTTTGTGACTGCATCAGAAGTGTAGCCTTTGGCAATACCGCCCAAATCTACTGCCATACCTTCTTTTGCCAGATACGCCGTCTGGTCTTCTTCAGAAAGTATCACACTGTCGTTATCCACCAGAGGCATCAGTGCATCCAGTTCCGCCTGGGTAGGCACATGATGTTCTTCCTCTGTAAATCCCCACGCCTTCACCACAGGGGAAATGGTCATATCATAACATCCATTTGTCAACTCTTCCATTTCCTTAGCGGTTTTCAGCAGATACATGGTATCCTCAGAAACCGGCACCGCTTGTTTTCCTGCATTGGCATTGAGCTGTGCAATTTCGCTGTCCTCCATGGTCACAGAAAGCAAACGTTCCAGTCTGCGGATTTCCTGTTCCGCGTCTGTCATGATCTGTTCGCCATTCTCATGGTACACCGTAAATGTCATGATGGTATCCATGGCAAAAGTGGTGGCTTCGTGGCGATTTTCCTCTTTCGCCTGAGCAAGCATTTGCTGTGCCTGTTCTCGTTTTTCCGAGCAGCCTCCCAGTATAAATACAGATGCCAGCACAAGGGCTGCTGTTTTTTTCCAATTCATGTATGTTCGTTCTCCTTTTGTATGACTTGTTCTAATTTTATTTTACATAGCAAAAAGCTTCCTGTCAAATAACGAAAAAAAGATAGATGTCCCGAGAATCCCCCGTTTCATCTATCTTTTTTATTTAAATCAAAATATAAAGCATGGCAATGGCAAGACCGATACCAATCATCAGCAGGCTTCGTGCAAAGCCTTCCCGGTAAACGGTTTTGTCTGTTTCCCCATCGGTATAAGCAGAGAAATACTTATCTTCTGGAGGAATGACTCTTGCGTTGTCGCTGTTAAAGATTGCCATACGCAGCAGGGAAATAAACCCATCTGTCAAAGTACCTGCCAATCTTGCGAAGAAACCACCGATAAAAGGCAGTACCCCCAGCAGCAGCGGACGGTATACCTTTTCTTCCAGATTCAGCCATGCAGGCCAACGATCCAGATAAACGGTTTCGCCATCTTCGTTTTCCCGCATCAAAACGGTACGGACAAAAAGGAAGTACACAGCCGCGCCTACAATGAGGGAAATGACTGCGCCTTTCAAGTTCACCCAAGCGAAGTATTCCACTGCGTGATCTGGTGCATGGGCACCCAGGAATGTGACACCAACAGCGGAAATACGATCCTGTGTCAGATGCGGCAGCATGCCGCACACAGGCAGTGCCAATGCGCACAATGCCAAAATCACTTTATTCACAGGGTTCAAATAAGCCCCCTGTTTCTGTACCGGTAAGGGATGGCTGTTTTTCTCTACAAAAACAGCAACAAAAATCTTTGTCATGTACGCCAGTGTCAAACCGCCGGCAAAAAGGAACAGATATTCCACTGTTTTCATATAGAACACAGACTGTCCCGCTTCTTCCAGAATATGAATATACTCCACAATACTTTCATGAAGCAGTGTTTTGCTGACATAGCCATTCCAAAGAGGAATCCCGCCGATACCCAAAAGTGCCATAAGAAATACCACTTTCAGCAGCAGTTTATCCCGTCCAAAACCTTTGATTTTATTCAAATCCAATTCGTGCAGGTTCATAAATACCACGCCTGCGGACAGGAACAGCACCAGTTTCAGCATGGAATGGTTGATAAAGTGCAGCAATGTACCGGAAGCCGCAAGGGCGTTATGTTCGCCCAAAACACCCTGCATGGCAATACCCACCATCATAAAACCAATCTGGGACATGGAAGAACACGCCAATGTCCGTTTCAGGTTGATAGAGAACAGTGCCAGAATTGCACCCATGAGCATGGTAATCATACCAAGAATGAGCATGAAATTTCCCCAAGGGGCATCATGGAAAAAGATCTTCGCAGTAATCATCATGATGCCGAACACACCGGTCTTTGTCAGCAGACAGGACAGCAGTGCGCTGGCAGGAGCAGGCGCCAATGTATAGGCATTGGGCAGCCAGATATGCAGGGGGAATAACCCTGCTTTTGCCGCAAAGCCGAAGAACACCAGAACACCGATGCCATAGAAGGCAGATTTATCTGTCTGCTGCGCCATAAACTGCTGCAGCAGATCCATCTGCAAAGTACCTGTTTTCTGATAGAGCATGAACAGCCCCATAAGTGTCACCAAGCCCCCCAGCACTGCCACAGCCAGATAGGTGTGAGCAGCCCGGATAGCTTCTTTTGTTTCGTCGTGCATAACCATAACAAAAGAAGTAAAGGACATGATTTCGAAGAAAATAAATGTAGTAAAGAAATCGGCAGAGAGGAAAATCCCCATGGTTGCCCCTTCTGTCAGCAGCATAAACAGATAATACCGATTGCGATTTCTGTCCTGCTGGAAATATTCTTTGGAATAAATGGTGGTAATGAGCCAGATAGCCCCAGTCAGTACCGCCAGAATGACTTGCAGTCCGCCGCCGGCAAAGAGCAGCCCCAGACCACAGATACCTGCTTCCTGAAAGACTTCTTCTTTGCCAATAAGCAGCAGTGATGCGCCGAATGTCAGGAGGGTTACCAGCATTGCCCAGTAATCTCTGGCGTTTTTATTCTTTCTGCCAATGATATAGCCGATGATACCGCCCAGCATAGGGAAGAAAACCAAAAATGGCAATATGATTGAATGATTCATTTTTTCTCCCCTCCTTTAGTTCAAGTGCATAACAACACGCTGCAAAGCTTCCATCAAAGGTCCCGGTGTAAATGCCAGCACCAGAGATGCGATGGTCAGTATAATCAAGGGACCTTTCATATACCAGTTCGGGTCTTGGACATGGTCATAATATCCTTCTGGGTACTCCTTATTTCTAGGGAAGTACGCCCGCACCACAATATAAAACACATACAGAGCTGTCAACAATGCGGAAATAATCAGCGCCAAAATTCCCAGATAGGATACAGGATTTCCGCCCTGCACTGCCGCCGTTGCCAATGCCCATTTACTGTGGAATCCTGCAAAAGGCGGAATACCTACCAGCCCAATGCCCGTAATGGTCATGGCTGCAAATGTGACAGGCATCAGTCTGCCAAAGCCTTCCACTTCGTACAGGTATTCCCGATGGGTCTTATACAGCACCGCACCGGCTGTAAAGAACAGTGTAATTTTCAGTACCGCGTGGTAAATCATGTGCATCAATGCCGCCGCCAGTCCCAGAGGCGTCATCAGCGCAATACCGAAAATGATATAAGACAGATTAGATACTGTAGAATACGCAAATCTTCTCTTGATATGGGGCGTCCGCAGAGCAACTGTGGAACCAAATACAATGGTGATAGCTGCTGCTACCAGCATCACATTCTGTGCCACGGTACCCACCAGAAAATCTGTGCCAAAGCTGTAATACGTCAGACGGATGATGGCAAAGATACCGGATTTTACGACAGCTACCGCATGGAGCAGCGCTGTAACAGGTGTCGGTGCCACAGATGCTTTTGGCAGCCAACGATACAGCGGGAAAACTGCCGCTTTGACGCCAAAACCGAAGAATGCCGCAATGAATACCAGCTGCAATGTGGTTTCATGGCCTGCTACCAGAATGGGATTGAGCACCCCACCCGGTACAAAGTCGATGGATGTACCATAGCAGTACACAAATACAAAGCCGATGAACGCCAATGCCGCACCGAACATCATGTAAAGAATATACATCTTTCCGGCGTGTCTTGCCTTGTTGTCCATGGCGTGCATAACCAAAGGTAATGTAACCAGTGTCAAAAATTCATAGAATAAGTACATGGTCAGGAAGTTACCGGAAAAGGCAATCCCCAGTACCACGCCAAAGGTCATGGTGAAGAATGCAAAAAACCGGTCTTCGTGTCCTTCGTGGGTCATGTATTCAAACCCGTAAATGGTGGTCAGAATCCAAAGGATAGATACCATGGTGCCAAATACCTTGGACAGACCATCCATCCGCAGTTCCAAGGACAGCTTATCGCTGAAATGGAACAGTGTAAACGCATCTGCCTTTCCGCTCCAGATGGCGAACAGGGCAAAAATTGCGTTCAAAACCACAATGGTCAAAACCCATTGTTCTCGTTGTTTTCTTTCCTTGAATTTTACCGGCAGCAGACAAATTCCCGCAAGAATCGGAAAGAATACCGGTAAAACCGTAATCAATGCGCCCATATTGTTCCCACCTTTTCTTTAGAAAATGACGCCGCTAATGTTTGTGATCCAGTCTGTCAGGCACTGGGGGAATGCCCCGAATGCCACCGCTGCCAATGCCAAAAGAATCAGCGGAACCGTCATCAGGTAATTGGGCTCTTTCTTTTTCAGACTGCCGTAATCAAAATCTTTTCCCGGGAAAAATGCCGCCGATACGATGGGCAGCAGATACCCCGCCGTCAGCAATGCGCTGACCATAAGCACTGCAACACCAACAAGCCCTAAAGTGCCGAAGTCCGGCTGCAGACCACCCTGTGCCAGATACCATTTGCTGACAAAACCGGCTGTGGGCGGAATCCCGATAAGGGACAGAGAAGCAATGGCAAATGTCCACATAACGATGGGCATTTCCTTTCCCAGTCCTTTCAGTTCATATACGAATGTTTTACCTGTTTTGTAAATGATAGCGCCTGCTCCAAGGAACAGAATATTCTTTGCCACCGCATGGAATACCACCTGCATGAGTGCACCCAAGAATCCCAGTGGATGCAGCAGGAACAGCCCAAAGAGCACATAAGAAACCTGACTGACTGTGGAGTATGCCAGACGGCGTTTCAGCAATTTTTCTTTATATGCCAGCATGGAACCCATAAATACGGTGATGATGGCAAGGGTCAGCAGTGTATTCTGCACCCAAGTACCGCGGATAAAATCAGGTCCTACCAGATAATATGTCACACGGATGATGGCAATGACACCGCCTTTTGTGATGATACCGGAAAGGACGGCAGATGCCGGTGAAGGTGCCACAGGATGAGCTGTAGGCAGCCATGCGTGCAGCGGGAACATACCCGCTTTACAGCCAAAACCGATCATCATCAGGAAGTATACTGCCAGCAATACATTTTCATTGCCTGCCAACAGTTCCAGATTCAATGTACCGCCGGGCATGAATGTGGTGGTATCGCAATAGCTGTTCAGGAAGAAGAAGCCCATAAGCCCCAAACCTGCGCCAAATACGGAATACCCCAGATATTTCATACCAGCCCGTACCGCTTCTGGTGTTCCTGTATGGATAACCAGAGGCAATGTAAGAAGTGTCATGTATTCATAAGATAAATATAATGTCATCATGTTCGCAGAGAAACAAAGGCTCATAAGCGCTCCCAGCGACATGGTATAAAACATAAAGAACCGTGCCGGTTTCTGTTCATGTTTCATGTATTCAAAGGCATAAATCCCTGCCAGCAGCCAAATGATGCAAATCATGCAGGCAAAAAGCTTAGCAAGACCATCTGTGTGGTATGCCAGCGCAAGACGGTCTGTCATCTGCCACAGGGTGAAGGTATATTCCCCCATGGACAAATAGAGCACCGCCCCAAGTTCTATGACCAGTGTTGCAAACACTAGTAAATTCCGCTGTTTTTCCTGTTTCTGAAAGCCGATGACAATGCCGGCAATCACGGGAAACAATAAAGGAAACAGCAGGATTGCATTTCCGTTCATTTTTTATCACCTATCCCCTCATGCTCCCGTTGTTACTGCAGCAAAATGATGCCCCGTTCAATGACTTCGATAAATGGACGATAATATACGCCCAACGCGATATTGATCAGCACAAACAAAATGATACAAACGCCAAAAGCCGGCGAAACAGAAACACGTGTCTGTTCTTCTCCTTCTGTCTTGACAGGTGTCCAGATTGCGATAACGGAAGGCAGGAAATACATTGCGTTCAGGATCATGCTGATCCCCAGGACGATCAAAACCGCTGCCATTTTCCCCGGCGAGTATACAGATGCCGTTGCGAAATACAGCTTAGAGATAAAGCCTACAAACAGCGGCACACCGACCATGGACAATGCCCCGACCGTAAAGCCGATGCCTGCCAGAGGATTTCTTCTTGCAGCACCTCTCAGATAATAAATCTGTTCTTTGCCGCCGCTGTCCTGCACCATCTGACCGCAGCAAAGGAACAGCATGGATTTTGTCACCGCATGGGCAAGGATATGGAAGCAAGCCGCAACCATGGCAATTCTGGTAGACATGCCGATACCCATGTAGATATACCCAATCTGTGCCACGGAAGAATAAGCAAGCATACGTTTCATACGGGTTTCCCGCATGGCGTACACAGACCCCATGACCATACCAGCCAGACCAAATACAAACAGAATGTCAATGATTTTCAGCTGCAGCATAACATCTACGGAAAATACACTATAAATCAGTTTGATGGCAAGGAAGATGTAGCTTTTCAGCACCAGACCGGACAACACCCCACTGGATGTGGGAACTGCTGCCTGATAAGCGCCGGGCAGCATGGAATGGAAAGGGAAAAGCGCGCTTTTGATGGCAAGACCGATGAACACAAACCCTGTTACTACCAACAGGGGGAATGTATACTGTCCTGTTGCCACCAGTTCCACAATGGCTTCTTTCATCTGGGGGAACAGCAGGTGTCCTGTAATGCTGTACAGGATGCTGATCCCCAGCAAAATGGTACCGGAACCCAGCAAACTAATTACCAGATAGTGTGTGGTACCTACCATTGCCTGAGCAGTCCCCTTTGCCATAATCAGGGCACAGGAAGCAATGGTCAGAATTTCGATAAATACATAAGCTGTGAAAATATCGTTTGTATACGCCAATGCCAGCATGGAACCAAACAAGGCATTGAGCATAATGAAATAAAAGCTCTGTTTTTCAGGCACAATATCATGGAAAATAAATTCCTGACCGCCTGTAGTTGTCAGCAGCATAACCACACTGAAAATCAGTGCCATCATGGCTTCCAGCGGGCCTGCACGCAGTTCGTTGCCCCAAGGTGCGGGAAAATGCCCCATCATGAATGTGAAGGATTCCCCTGTGGTTGTCACATTGACCAGCAGGATTGCCGACATGATTGCAACAATAAGCACCATCAGCGCATGTACTTTATAGGCAGTCTTTCCGTTCTTAATCAGCGGTGTGATGATGCCGCAGAACATTGCCAGAAAAATGCTGAAGAAGGGAATGTTGTGTATCCAATTCACATGCTCCATCATTCACCCTCCCTTTCTCTGGACAACCGCATGATTTCGTCCATATTCAGTGTGCCGTAATGTTTATACAGCCGTTGTACCAGTGCCAGAGAAAAAGCCGTAATGCTGACAGAAACAACGATGCCTGTCAGCACCAGACCCGCTGGTACCGGATTGATGTAATAATCCGCATCAATGATGCCGTTTGACAAAATGGGGGCGACTCTGCCGTTGATGTAGCCTTTTGCTGCCAAGAACAGGTATACTGCCGTATCCATGATGTTCAAACCTATGAATTTTTTAATCAAGTTATTTTGCAGAAGCAAATTCATAAATCCAATACCAAACAGGATTACCGAAGCCGCTTCATAATAGTTAATCAGCAAATGACTCATATCAGATATCCCCTTTTGTAAACAGTGCGTAAAATCCGTACATGGTAGCGGCAACAATCAATCCAACACAGATATTCAGAGGCAGGATAAATCCGGCACTGAGAATATTGCCCGGTGTCCCCTTGGGAATGGCGTATCCCACATGGTTTGCCCCTGTGAAGAAGGAATAACTCTTGCATGCGCAGTACGTCAGCAGGCAGGCAACGCTGATGCCTGTAAATGTCTTGAATGTAAAGAATGTCTGCATTTTCTTATGTCCGTTGGCAGCTGCATACAGAATCAGACCTGCACCGATGATGGAGCCGCCGGAGAAGCCGCCGCCGGGAGAAAGATGCCCGTTGAGAATAACGTAAATGCCGTAAAGGATAATCAACGGAGAAAGATACTTCGCGCCGACCTTCAAAATGGATTTGTGGTCTGCCGCATCCAGCATTTCGTCTTCCGCAATTTCCTTATCCTCTGCTTCACTGATGTTTTTCTTATCCCGTTTCAGCAGCATCAGTACGCAGATAACAGCCAGGAACAATACATTAGATTCCCCAAAGGTATCGAATGCACGATAGTCCAGAATCATGCCTGCTACAAAGTTGATAGCCCCTGTTTCTTCAATGCCTTTTTCCAGATAACGTTCCATGACCTCATTATTGGCAGGGTCCATGGGATCGCCAAATGTTGGCAGATTGGATACCACCAGCAGCATGATGGTGATGAACACAATGGAGATCAATACACACAAAAACCAGTACAGCCCTTTATTGGACTTGATTTCCTGTATATTGGGACGTTTCAGCCATTGCCGTTTTTTCGGCTGTTCCCTTCTGGCGATGTATTCATCGGCATGAATCAGGGCTTCCTCTCCGTTGATCCAAGCATTCAGTTTTCGCCAGAACGATTTTTCTTCTTTCATATTAACCCTCTCTTGTACCTTTCAGCGCATGTACTTTTTTCAGCGTGAGGAAGAACAATACGCTGTCTACGCCTGCGCCAACTGCCGCTTCTGTAATGGCAAGGTCAGGCGACTGTAAAAATACCCAGATAATTGCCATGATGGAGCTGTACCCCATAAAAACAATTACCGCAATAAACAAATTTCTTGTAACCGATACCCCAATGGCACTGGCAATCAAAAATACCACCAGCAGCATTTGTATGATTGTACTGACTTCCATACTCATTTGCCATGCACCCTTTCATCGTAGTCCTTATTCGTCAGCATTTCCACCTTCCCGATCATATGAGAAGCGATGGGACTGGACATCCAGAAAAACAGGATCATCAGAATATATTTTGCAATGTGGAACACATCATGACCTAAAATGATAAGTCCAATGACTACCAATCCCAGCCCCATGGTGTCACCCATTGCTGCCGCATGCATACGGTTCATCACATATTTCAGGCGGTAGATTCCCAGCAGTGACAAGGCAAATACAATGGTGCCCATGCAAATAAAAATACCAGCTATGATCTCTCTCATTGCTTTTCCGCCTCCTGTTCTTTCCGTTTCAGATACAATTCGCGCCCCTTGTGGTGCAGTGTAACCACGTGGCAGATGATGACCACTGCCAAGAAGCTCAGCAGTGTATAAACCAGTGCCACATCCACCAACATGGATTCTTTCAGATATGCCGATAAAATACAAATGATTGCTGTTGTCATGGTGCCGATCATATTGATGGCAACGATACGGTCTGTGAATCTAGGTCCCCGTACCGCTCTTGCAAAGGCAAGAAAAATACCGATAATCAGCAGCACCATGCTGCCTTCCATAATTCTGTCCAATAGTACACTCATGGCTTATTCCTCCAACTTTCTCAGCTGCTTGACAAATACCGATTCTTCGATGCCTTCTGTAAAGGATTTGTCCAAAGCATGAATGGTGTATTTGTTATCCTCCAGTGCAACTGTATAGGTACCCGGCGTCAGTGTAATACAGTTTGCCAGTGTAACCCTTGCTACTTCTGTTTTCAAATCTGTTTCGAAGGTATAAAACGTCGGATCTGCTTCCAGCCCGGGAGAAAGAATGATGCGGATAACAGCCAGATTGGACTTAATCACTTCCCAAACCAGAATGATGCCATATTTGATGAAACGAGGGATTTTGGCAATCAGCTTCAAGTCATTCTGAATGCTGTAATCCATATGTTTGGTCATAAACCAGTACAACCAACCGCAGATTACCAGACCAAACAGGAAAATCTCCAGAGTCACCTTGCCGCTGAATATAAACCACAATATAAGCAAAATCAGGTACATTCCATCATCCCTCCGCAAAAGCTGCAAAAATCAAAACCATTGTTGCTGGCACCCATCGGTTCTAAAATATTAGCCGATAGTGTCCTTGTATTGTAATCCAATGTCTATATTATGATTTACATACAGGAAAATGTCAAGTGACATAGTGCTATATGACGGTTTATTTCCTAACATTTTCTTAACACGGCACTTTTTATTGTTTAATATGTATATTTTCTTTGGAAAATAACTATTTTTATATGCATTATATACAATTTCGTGGTATTTAAAACAACACAAAAACAAAGTAAAAATTGCCTCTTTTGCCTATTTTTCAAGCAGAACAGGCATTTTCTTATTTTGCATATGTTGTATGACAAGAATTCGATTTTTCTTGATTTTTTTACCTTTTTGAAGTGGAATCTCCCTTATCGTATCTTTGATTACAAAATGAATCCTTTTGTTTTTTGTCGTAGACACAATGCACATTGTAATTTTTTTACAAAATTGGGTATAAAATGTTTCTTCCCATATGAAATATAAATAAAAAACAGATACTCAAAGAGAGTATCTGTTTTAGAGGGAATTTTAATGAATACAAAAATTTGCAGTTTTTTGTTATTTTTTATCTTGCATTTTTACCTTTTGTTGTTGCCGCATATACGGGAATACCGATCAGTGTTACAACGATACTGATAGCGGAAAGAACTGTTGTCTGCAAACCAGACATAAACAGCTGGTTGATGATTACATACAGACCACTGATGATGGCAATAGCAGGAATTACAGGATACAGAGGAACTTTGTATGTTCTAACTGTATCAGGCTGTGTCTTACGCAGACGGATCACTGCCATAAATGTCAGTGTATAGAAAATCCAGCAAGAGAATACAGCCAGGTTTGTCAGCATGTTGAACTGACCACTGACAGCGTACAGAGCGCCCAGAATACTTACCAGCAGGATTGCATTGAAAGGTACCTGTGTTTTGCTCAGTTTTGCCAGAGATTTGCTGCCGGGCAGAGTGCCTTCTGCTGCCAGAGAGTAGCATACACGAGAACCAGACAGAACGAAACCGTTTGCTGCACCCAATACGGAGATCATGATACCAACGGAAATGATCTTACCGCCGAAATCGCCGAATACTGCAATGGCTACTGCAGATGCAGGCACCGCGATATTCATCATTTCATCTGCAGGCAGTACCCACAGGTATGCCAGGTTGATAACGAAGTAAACAGCCATGATGATGGATACACCACCAACGATTGCTACAGGCAGGTCTTTGCCGGGGTTTTTCATTTCCCCTGCGATAGCACCTACGTTTGTCCAGCCTTCAAATGCGAACAGTACCGCGATCATCAGCTGACCCAGAACAACTGCGGGGTTCAGATCGGGACCGATCATGGGGCTGAAAATGGGATTGTCGCCGGAACCTTTGATAAAGCCGAATACCATCAACAGAATCAAAGGAATCAGTTTACAAATCGTAAATACAACCTGTGCGCCGCCGCCTACTGCGGAGCCCAGACCGTTCAAAACAATAACGATAATAATTGCTACAATTGCTACAGGCAGGATCAAACCGTCCCCTACGAACAATGCTGCCTGCTGTGCAAATGCTACAGAAAGTGCTGCGATCATGGCGGGGTAGAACAGAATGGTCTGCATCCAACCAGCCAGGAAACCTACCTTTCTACCAAATGCTTCTTCCAGATATGCAACCATACCACCTGTTTTAGGAATCATGATTGCTACTTCCGCAAAGGTCATTGCCGCCGCAATACATACAAGACCAGTGATCAGCCATGCAATCATACCCAGACCTGGTGCGCCGCCTGTGGCTGTATAGATTGCCTGTGGCTTCAGAAATACCCCAGAACCAATTACACATCCGACTACTGTTGCCATTGCAGTAGAGATACCCAAATTCTTTTTCAGTTCCTGTTTGTTATTTTCCATAAATCATCCTCCTTCATCTTTTTTCGAAAATCACCGCTCTGGACAATAAAAGAGGATATGTAGGCACACTGCACCATGTTTGCCTGCATATCCTCTCTGTATCTTTGCCTGAAAGTTTTACTTCTACGGCGATTTCATCGTAAATGAAATACTTTCCAGAGCTCCATCCACAAAGGGTCTGTTTACCTGAAAGATTCTCCACAGTCGGCGGCTGCGGATTGCTTCATCGGTTTCGAACGTCCGAAGTCTCCCCTCTGCATCAACTGGCTTCCCTATGATTTTCTTATAGATAGTATATAAAAAAATACAGAATTTGTCAATATTATTGATTAACTTTTTTCGCCTAACTGAAATTTATTTCACTATTTATTACAAATGTACACAAAGAAAATACAATCATATTTTTTTGTTTTTCCTATAAAATATAAAAAGCCTTTTTTTGGAGGAACTTATGGGACGCAAACAACTGCTGGTAGGAACAGCCATACTTGCCGGCGCAAATATCCTGACAAAATGCATGGGATTTTTTTACCGAATCTTCATGTCCAACTATATCGGCGCAGAAGGCATGGGGCTGTATCAATTGATTTTGCCCTTATATACACTGGCATGGAGCATCACTGCTGGTGGATTCACCGTAACCGTTTCCCGCCTGACTGCCCGCGAACATGCCCGCGGAGAAAATGGTTCCATCGGCAGAATTGTCAAACAATCTGCTTCCTTGTGTCTGCTTTTGAGCATCCTTCTCAGCTGTGTTCTCTTTTGGGGTGCAGACTGGATTGCCCTGCATGTCTTACAAGAATCCAGGACGGCTCTTTCGCTGCGGCTGCTGGCATTTGCCATTCCTTTTATGTCCGTTGGTTCCTGCCTGCGGGGATTTTTCCAGGGACTCCAGCAAATGACAGTTCCTGCATTTTCACAAATTCTGGAGCAATTGCTTCGCATTGGCTCCATTTATCTGCTGGCAGGGATTTTTGTACCACGAGGATTGGAATATGCTTGCTTTGCTGCCGTCTGCGGCATCGTGCTGGGCGAAGCCGGCGCTTTTTGTTATACGTTCTTCCACTACCTGCACAAAAAACGCCGTTGGAAATTCATTCGTAAACCTGCCATCTCTTCCGGCGCATGTTTTTCCCTGATATTATCCATGGCAATTCCCTTAAGTGCCATCCGCATCACCGGTTCCCTCCTTTCCACGCTGGAAAATATCCTCATCCCCCAGCGTTTGGCATTATACGGAAGCAGTTCTCAAGAAGCACTGGCTTCCTATGGGGAACTGACAGGGATGGTAATGCCTTTGCTGATGTTGCCTTCTGCCTTTCTCATGGCATTTTCCGTTTCACTGGTGCCTGAAATTTCTGAAGCGTGTGCTGTCAGCCAGAACAACCGCATTCGCCGTACTGTTTCCGCTTCCCTTTTGCTGACCTCTATATTAGGTGCTGGTTCTGCCTGTCTATTCGCTGTTTTCCCTCGGGAAATCTGTTATGTTGTCTACGGCAGGAGCAATTTAGGGCAGCTTTTGTTTCCACTGGCATTTCTCTGTCCTCTTTTATATGGGCAAACCACCATCAACGGTCTGTTGAATGGCTTGGGAGAACATTTTTTCCTGTTCTGGAGCCATATTCTTTCTTCTCTCATTACCATTGCTTTTATTTGGTTCGCCATGCCTTATTGGGGATTAAGTGCCTTCTGTGCCGGATGGTTTTGCAGTCTACTAGCGGTCACCATTCTTTCTTTGCGGAAACTGAAAAAGCGCACAGGTGTATCGCCATCCCTCTTTGACTGTTTTGGACGTCCCATCCTTGCAGGCATTGCTGCGGCTCTTATTATCCGTCTGATCATCCAAACCAGTACCCCTTCCCCTCTGTTATTCTGCGGAACACTGTTGGGTATGGGCATACTGTATCTGGTCTTTCTGGGTGCATTGGGCTGTCTGAATGAAGATACCCTGCAATTGCTGAAAAGAAAGCGTACATAAAAAATAAGGGCTTGCTGTCGCAAAACAGCAAACCCTTTTTATTAATTGCTTTATTTATTTCTTTCTTTTTTTGTATTCTGCCTTTCTGGCTTTATCCGTCTGGGCTTTTTCTTTTTCTCTGGCTTCTTTTTCTGCCAACATATCATTGATGTCTTCCGGCAGTTCCAGTGTCAGGCGACCTAACTTGCCACCGCGGTATTCATCCATAAGGATTTTAGAAGCACGTTCCAAGTCAGGTTCATCCCCTTTGAGTTTAAAGCCTCTGGCTTCCGCAATCTGACGCAGTACATCATGGGGCTCCGCAATGGTATCAAATTCGATATTATACCGTTTGCGGATGCAGTCGGGATTTACCACCATCATATGATTGATGAACGCTGTTGCCAATGTCTGGGCATCCAGAATATCATCGTTGATGGCACCAGTAAATGCCAGTTTCAGACCTACCTGCTGATCTTCAAATTTGGGCCACAAAATCCCGGGTGTATCCAGAAGTTCAAAGTCTTTTTTCAGTTTTATCCACTGTTTGCCGCGGGTCACACCGGGTTTATCCCCTGTTTTTGCTGTGGTTTTCCCCACATATTTATTGATGAAAGTGGATTTTCCTACATTTGGAATACCGGCAATCATGGCGCGGATAGGCACATTAATTCTGCCTCTGGCGCGAAGTTTCTCGATTTTATCTTTCATTAATGCACGAGCTGCGTTTGTCACATCTGCCATGCCTGTACCTTTGACGGCATTCATTTCAATGACATGAAAGCCTTTTTCTTCAAAATATTTTGTCCAGATTTCCGTTGCCGCCGGGTCTGCCAGGTCACTCTTGTTCATAAGCAGAATGCGGTGTTTGTTTTTCGCCAGTTCATCCAGATCAGGGTTTTTGCTGCTATATGGAATTCTGGCGTCTACCAGTTCAATGACAATATCCACCAGAGAAATGGTTTCCTCCATCATACGGCGAGTTTTTGTCATATGCCCCGGATACCACTGTATATGCATAAAATTCCTCCTTATTTCACCATGCCAATATCACTGAAAGGATACAGACGCAGTACCACCCTGCCCATGATATCCTCTTTTTCTATGGCGCCAATGGACTGCCTGCGGCTATCCGTGCTGGCATTTCGATTATCCCCCATAACAAAATAACAGTCCTCAGGCACAACAAATGGATAGGTGATGTCCCCTTTATCCTGCATAGGTTCTGCAATATAAGGTTCCTCCACCAGCGTCCCATTTATGTATAAATGATAAATGCCGCTGCCATTGTTCCGCAGATCAATTTCATCTCCGGGCAAACCAATGACGCGTTTGATGATATTTTCCTGATATTCCACATTATCCAGCTTGCAGATAACAATATCATCTACCTGGGGTGAAGCCACTCTTGTTTCCAGTTTATTGATCACCAGAAAATCCCCATGGTGGAAGTTAGGCTCCATAGATGAGCCTTTCACATAGATGGTACCGATGACAAAGGTGCGCAAAAGCAAGACAATGACAACAATTGCCACCATCTGTATCAAAGTTGAAATCCATACTTTCTTGTCCTTCTCTGTTTTTTTCCTGGACATTGCCCCTGCGCCTCCTTTCCACTTCCCTATCTTTACCAATATACCATCTTACCCCTTTTTTCGTCAAATGCAAAATCACATTTGCCTTTCACGAAAAAAGCCTTGATGAGAAACTCACCAAGGCCTGTTTTTCTTATCTCAATACTTCTTTTACCTTTGCTGCTTTACCAACCTTATCTCTCAGGTAGAAGAGTTTCGCACGTCTTACGATACCGCGTCTTACTACTTCGATACGATCGATTCTAGGAGAATGCAAAGGCCATGTTCTTTCCACGCCAACGCCGGATGCAATACGTCTTACTGTGAAAGTTTCTCTGATGCCGCCGCCCTGTCTTTTGATAACAACGCCTTCGAACATCTGCAGTCTTTCTCTAGAGCCTTCGACTACTTTCGCATATACACGAATTGTATCACCTACGTTAAAAGGAGTTACTTCGCTTTTCAGCTGTTCCTGTTCCAGTTCTCTGATGATATCCATTTTGTTTCCTCCTTTCCCCAAAGACGTTCTTACCGCCATCCTCTTGATGCGCCATTGGACCGTCCGTAATCAACATGAAAGATTATACCACGCCTCCGGGTGTTTTGCAAGCACTTTTTATACTTTTTACTGCTTTTTTCTTAGTACAGAAAGTGCGCCAGCCATACGCAGGCAGGCAGTTCCACAACGGAAATCAAAGTGGTCAAAAGTACAATATCCGAGGACATTTTTTCACCATATCCATACTTTTCCACCATCATAGGCACAACAACTGCCGCAGGCAATGCTGCCGTTACCAGAAAAATGGATTTTGCCATGTCCCCCGCCGGAACAATCAGCATGACTGCCCACGCCAAAAACGGCATCGCCAGCATTTTTACAATACTCAATTCCAGCGCATCCTTTTCATGGAACAGCTGCTTGATGCCGCTGCTGCCAGCCAGTGCACCTATGTAAATGAGGGAAAGAGGTGTAGAAAGGTCCCCTAACCGTGTCAAAAAGTCCAGAAGCGCCTGTGGCACAAACTGCACCGTATGGCTCAATGTCAGCGCCAGACCAAGGAAAATAGCAATACAGTTAGGGTTCACAGCACCTTTGAGGAATGTTTTGCCCATCTGTCCGCCGCTGCCGCCCTGTTTGCCGCCAAGGACATAAACACCATAACTCCACAGATACAGATTCAGCCCCAAAACGCCGGCAGACATATACATAACGCCCACATCTCCAAAAAAGATTGCCGCAACAGGCAGACCAATAAATCCATTATTCAGGGAACCAGTGGTGATGTCCAGCATATCCAGCAAACGTCCATCCAGCTTTCTTGCCTTTCCGTAAAGACGCATCAGAAAACCGAATATCATCATGGCTGCCGCCTGAGCTGCCATCATCAGGAAAAAGCCAACCAGAATATCATTGGTGATTTCAATATTGGCAATGGTAGTCACCAGCATAGCCGGAATTGTTGCCTGCATAACCAGACCGCCCAGCCCTTTATTGACTTCACGGGTGAGCCATCCTTTTCGGTATCCATAATACCCCACCACTATCATGGCAAAGAGTATAAAAAACTGACCGTACATATTCTCTCCCCTTTCAAAGGAAAAGATACCTTCGCTGTGAAAACAACAAAGGTATCGTCTTTATCTTCTGTAATCAATAATGCAGTACGGAACTGATGTTATATCCTTCCAGCACGTCTCTGCCGTGGAGGAAATCCAGTTCGATGAGGAATGCCAAACCAACCACTTCCACACCAACGCTTTCTATCATTTCAATGATGGCTTTTGCAGTGCCGCCTGTAGCCAGCAGGTCATCCACGATGACAACTTTCTGTCCGGGCTGGATGGCGTCTTTATGCACTTCAATGACAGCTGTGCCATATTCCAGCGCATACTCCTTGCTGATAACTTCCGCAGGCAGTTTGCCTTTTTTGCGCACGGGAACAAAGCCTTTTTTCAGATTGTAAGCCAAAGGCATCCCGAAAATAAAGCCACGGGATTCGGGACCCAAAATCAGGTCAAAATCCACGCCGTCCAGATTTGCCTGAATCTGGTCAATGGCTTCCCGCAGGGCGTCCCCTTCTTTCAACAGTGTTGTAATGTCCCGAAAAATGACACCTTCTTCGGGGAAATTTTCAATTGATCTGATCTTTTCTTTCAAATCCATGGTTTTCGTCCTCCTATTTCGACACCCGGAAATCCCGAATCACAAGCTGTACGGACTGCCTGCCATTATAGGAATTGATGTCAATGCTGTATACAAAGTCTAATGCCATGGGAAGTTTCCCATACTGTATTATTTTATCACAATCCTCTGCCGGATACAATTCTTTTAGAATTCCCCGCAGATTTTCCAGTCCATTGAAATCCACCGCAGACAATACCATACGAGAAGCATCTTCCCGCAAAGTCAGCTGCATCATATCCTTATTTTTTCCAACCAGACGAATCCGTTCCACCCATACATGCTGTGTGGCAAAAAGGGGTGATGGATTTTCCTTGCCAAAAGGCGCCAGTCCTTTCAGTTCTTCCGCCAGCTTCATATGAATCTGGGAAAAGTCCAGTATTTTCTCAATACGCAGCACCGGTGTCATATCCTGTTCCGTCAATTTGCATTCCTCATTGAGCCGCTGCCGCAAAATGGGAATATTTTCGTGAGGCAGCGAAAGTCCTGCTGCCATGGCATGTCCACCAAAGCGTGTGAACAATTCCCGACAGTTATAAAGGGCTTCGAAAATATGATAGCCTTCGATACTGCGGGCAGAACCTTTTGCGCCTTCTTCCGCTTTTGTAATAAGGATGGTAGGATGATAATACTTGTCCTTGATGCGTCCAGCCACAATGCCGGCAATACTTTCATGGATTTCTCCGTCATAAAGTACCAGCACTTTTTCCAGAGGCGTTTCCTGCTGGTCCAGCTGTTCCGTCAGCCGTTCCACCGCCTGTGTGGTCATTTCTTTTCGTTCTTCGTTCAGCTGCATCAAGTGGCGGGCAATGGCACGGGCTTTATCCACATCTGTTTCCCGAAACAGTTCCACAGCGATTCTGCCGCTTTCCAGACGCCCTGTGGCATTGATGCATGGTCCTACCACAAATCCCAGATGGTATTCTGTAACCTGTTTATCCGCCAAACCTGTTTCTTCCAATAAAACACGCAACCCCACATTGGTGGTATGCTGTATTTCCTGCAATCCCAGCTTTACAATGGTGCGGTTTTCATCCAGCAGATCTACAATATCGCAAACGGTTGCCACTGCCGCAAAACACAGCAGTTCCTTTTCCAAGGGGTCGCCGCTATAGCCAAACCGTCCCAACAACAGCAGGGCAAATTTATAAGAAATTCCTGCGGCGCACAAGAAAGGAAAAGGATATTCACAATCCCGCCGTTTCGGGTCGATAACCGCATCCCCGCTGGGCAGAATATCCCGCCATGCGCCTTCTTTGCCTTCTGTGAAAGCTGGTTCGTGGTGATCCAGTATGACCACTTCCATACCAAGTTCCTTCGCCAGCGCCACTTCCCCCATGGCCGCAATGCCGTTATCACAGGTAAAAAGCACCCCAACGCCTTCAGCCGCCAGCTGTTCCACCGCTTTATTGTTCAGTCCGTATCCTTCCTGCTGGCGATGGGGCACATAATAAGTCACCTCACCGCCGCATTTCTCAATGGTACGGCTCAATATGGTGGTACTCATGACACCATCCACGTCATAATCCCCGTAAACGGCAATCTTCTTTCCTTTTTTGATAGCCATGGTAATCAGGTCCAGTCCTTTTTCCATATCCTGCATTTCCAGCCCATTGTGCAGACTAGATGCATCGGGATACAGAAAATCATGGGTCTGTTTTCGGGAAAGCAGTTTCCGATTGGCAAGAACTGCCGCCGTCGCCTGCTGGATGCCCATATCTGCTGCCATGGCACCAATATCTACTTTTGTACGTTTCAATTGCCAGCGTTTCATGGCAATCCTCCTTTTTTCTCTCATCATAAAAAAGGCTCTGCATCTCACTGGAAATGCAAAGCCTTTTCTTGATTTCCCATCAAACGGTATATGTAATGCCTTTCAGATCAATCTTTGGAAAAAGCGAAAATGGTCTGACTGCGGAACCATTCCCCCTGACGCAGTACTGCTGAAGGGAAATGTCCATATGCTGTTGCGTTAGGGAAGCCCTGTGTTTCAAAACAGAATCCACTACGGCGACCATAAACGGTGCCATTTTTCCCTTTCACAACGCCATCTAAGAAGTTGCCGGAATAGAACTGCACACCAGGCTGGTCAGAATATACTGCCATACGGATGCCTGTTTCTTCCCCAACTGCTTCGGCGCATTTGCGAACCATATCTTTCTGGTAACCATTGGGAATCCAGTTATGGTCATAGCCACTGCCGTTTTTCAGCTGTACAAAGTCCGCATCAATGCGTTCCATGATTTCATGGGGTTCTCTGAAATCCATGGGTGTGCCTTCTACTGTAGCAATCACACCTGTAGGCAGGCATTCGTTGTTATTTTCTGTATAAAAATCTGCGAGAATCTGTACTTTATGCTGTTCCAGTGTGCCTGCATCATGACCGTTCAGATTAAAATAGCTGTGGTTAGTCAGATTCAGCACCGTATCTGTATCACAGACTGCCTGATATTCCACACAGAAACGGTTTTCATCATCCAAACGATACCGCACTTCTGTGCAAAGGGTACCGGGATAGCCTTCTTCCCCGTTGGGGCTGGTGTAACGCATGCAAAGGGCATCGTCCTCCACATCTGCTGTCCAAACCTTTTTGTCAAAGCCTTCTTTGCCTCCATGAAGATGATTTGCACCGTCGTTGCAGTACAATTCATATTCCACACCATTGAGGACAAAACGACCTTTGCCAATACGGTTGGCGAATCTGCCTGCCACTGCGCCCATGAATTTGTCCTGTGCTTCATAATCCGGCATGGTGTCATAGCCCAGCACCACATCGGTTCCCGCAAATTTCAGGGACTGTACTGCCGCGCCATATGTGAGGATGGTAACTTCTGTCCCCACACTGTTTTTCAGGGTAAAGGCGAAAACCGCTTCCCCTGTCTTTGTCTGTCCGAAAAGACGTTTTTTGATTTCCATATCCTTCTCTCCTTAAAAAATATCAGTCATGTATCATCATTCTTGCCGCACCATAAATGCCAGCATCATTTCCCAATTCAGCCAGTTTGAATTTTGTATCTTTCTGGGTGTGGAAAGCAAATTTACGGAAGTACTCCTCGATGGGATCTGTCAAAAATCTCCCCGCTTTTGACACACCACCGCCAATGAGAATCAATTCCATATCTGCCAGCGCACAGCATCCAGCCAGTGCCATACCCATGGTCTTTGCCATAAAGTCAAACACTTCCATTGCCAGCGCGTCCCCTTCTTTTGCCGCATCAATGACATCTTTTGTGGTCAGGTCGGCTTTGTCACGCAGAATGGAAGGTGCATCGGTTTCTGCCAATTTTTTCTTTGCCAGACGCAGGATGCCTGTTGCGGAAGTATACTGTTCCAGACAGCCACAGTTTCCGCAGTTGCAGTGCTCTGTTTCTAAGGGATTCACGCAGATATGCCCCACTTCTGCCGCACTGCCGGTAACACCGCCATGAATCTTGCCATTGAGAATCAGACCGCCGCCGATACCAGTACCAATGGTAATCATCAGCACATCATCAAAGCCTCTGCCGCCGCCTTTCCATACTTCCCCCAGGGCTGCCACATTGGCATCATTCCCAGCTTTTACTTCAAATCCTGTCAGGGCTTTCAATTCTTCTGTCACATGCATGACACCCCAGCCCAGATTCACACAATGGTTTACCACACCATCATCTGTGACAGGTCCAGGAACACCAATGCCTGCCCCTTTGACAGATGCTTTGTCAATGCCACGTTTTTTCAATTTTTCTTCCAGACTTGCAGCAACATCCGGCAGGATGGCCTTGCCCCCGTTTGATGTATTGGTCGGGATTTCCCATTTTTCCACCAGTGTGCCTTCCGTTGTAAACAGACCGATTTTCACAGTGGTACCGCCTACATCAATGCCAAAAACATAATCCATTTCTACACCTCATGTATATCTGATTTTTGCAGTCCGCTATTTCACGGTGCAAATCAATTTTTCAGTCACTCGGAGACATTATACCATACTTTATAGGAAATGTCTTTGTGCAATCTCCATGAGTTCCTATCCCTTATGTTGCAACATTGATACAAATGCGCCCCAGCTTTTCCTTTTTCTTTACATGCTTATGCGGCGAAATTTTCGGACATGCCAAAAAAAGATGGTTCTTTCCATATTTTCCATCAAAAAAGCCCCGCAGACCATTTTGTCTACGAGGCTTTCTATTTGATAGCATTACAATTTCTGATGGATAAATTTCATTTCTTTCTTGCAGTCTTCCCGTTCTTCCAGTTCTGAATGCTCTGCCAGATACTTTCTTGCACCTGTGCGGTTGGCTTCAGAAACCATAGCCAGAACCTGCAAAATATGGTAATAGTGTGCGAATTCTGGATTCTGTCTTGCTCTTTCAAAGTCTGTTGCTTTCAGAACCAGCAGCTTTCTTGCCGCTTCATCCTTATCCAGATGGAACAGTGTCAAAGCCAGCATGATATAGTATTCCTGCGCCATAACGGTGTTCAATCCCTTTGGAGGTACTGTCAGAAGGCGATTTTTCGCTGTTTCGTAATCACCTTTTGCCATATAGCCTTTACCGATCTGTGTCAGCAGCATTGCCTGCATGGCGCGGCTTCTCTGTCCCTGCAATGCTTTTTCCATGGATTCGATATATTTATCGGGTTCCTGCTGCAGCAAAGGATTCATGGCTTTCACTTCTTTTTCCAGATCCTGCAGATACTGTTTATTCACAAATACGCCGCCTACAAAAAAGCCAGCAATGATGATGCCATAAAGACCCCAGAATGCTTCACCCAAAGCGCCTGTGGTCTGCAGCCAGATGGCAGCGATCAAAAACACCAGCAGAAGTGCCCAATAGATTTTTCTTGCTTTCATAGTAATTCTCCCAACCTCTTTCTTCCTTATAAGACAAGTAATCACGCAGAAGAATACCACAGCCAGCGCCTAAGTGCAAGGGTTTTTCCAAAAAACATGCCCCTTTATACATTTTTTTCCATAAAACCCGTTTTTGCAATGGTTTCTTCCAGCAATGCCCCAATATCTCTCATCAAATCTATGCAGTCCAGTTTTCCTGCCGAAAGGGTCGGACAATCCATAGCCTCAAACTTTTCCCGAAATGCCAGCAGGAAAAACAGCCGCTGTTTTTTCGCTTCTTCCGGCTCAAAGAGAATCCCCAGTATCATAATGGCAGCCACCAAGGCACTGCATATACCACCAATCCCAAAACCGCTGCAAACAGCCCCGCAGCTGTCTATCAATTCTTTTGACAAAGGAAAACCATATTGGTCTGATGCTGCCCGCAATAACGCCAAAGAGCAGTTTTCACCTGCTCTGCAATATGCCATTGTTTTCTCTTTCATGAATGATTCACCTCATTTTTCCTCCTGTCCTATGATATGAAGAAAATCAGGTTTTGTCCCCCTCTTGACAAAATTTCACGGAAGTTCTATACTTCGTTTAGTTTGATTTCCAACTATTTTCAAAAGGAAGTGTTTCCATGAATTACGGAGATTTACATTATTTATTGCTTCTGGCATTCAACCGCTCCAATAAAGCCATTGTGCGTCAGACAGCCAAAGGGGATCTGCTGCCCGGTCAGCCGAAAATACTGGAATTTCTCTGGGAACATCCCGACTGCACCCAAAAAGAAATTTCACTGGGATGCGTTCTGGATAAGTCCACCGTTACCAGTCTGGTCACCCGTATGAAACAGCAGAACTACCTTACCAAAGCACCCGACCCATCGGACCGGCGCAATTATCGCCTTTCCCTCACCGAAAAAGGGAAGGAAAAAGCTGTGGAGGTGCGAAAAGTCTGCGCTTTTGTGGATAAAATCGCATGGCAGGACATTCCGCCGGAGGAACAGAAACAATTTCTGAAAACATTCCAGAAAATCCTGCTGAATTTAGAAACTTTGGAGGCGACAATATGAAAAAACTCATTTTCCGCTACATCTGGTTTATATTGGGCATTCTCATCAACTCCTTCGGTATCGTTTTCATCACCAAAGCCAGTCTGGGAACTTCCCCCATTTCCAGTGTGCCTTATGTTTTAAGTTTTCGTTTTCCCCTTTCCTTTGGTGCATTCACCTTCCTGCTGAATATGCTTTTCATTCTGGGCGAAGTAATTCTGCTTCGCAGACAATTCCGTCCTTATCAATATCTGCAAATCGTGGTAAATATGATTTTCAGCAGCTTCATCGACATCAGCATGACACTGTTGGAAAGTTTCACTCCCACCCATTTTGCAAGCCAGATTCTTTCCCTGTTGGTAGGATGTACCATACTGGCATTGGGTATCTGCATCGAAGTTGCCCCTAACGTGCTAGTGGTTCCCGGCGAGGGCATCGTCAAAGCCATTTCTCAGGTCAGCCGCAAAAAATTCGGCAGTGTCAAAGTCATTTTTGATGTCACATTAATTTTAACCGCTGCCTGTCTTTCCCTGCTGTTTTTCCACCATTTGAACGGCTTGGGCATCGCTACCATCATTTCTGCACTTTTGGTGGGCAGAATCGTAAACATTATCCAGAAACATCTGCACATTTTACAACGTATCCCAACAGCCGCATAAATTCATACAAAAAAAGAAGGTATGCTTTAGAGGTATCTTCACAAGAAAACAAAAAAGCTGAAATCCTTATCATACAAAGGATTCCAGCTTTTTTTACTGAGATTATATTGGTTATGTTTTCTTCTGAAGGCAACCGTCGCAATTTTCCTTAAAGGGAAGTTGCTTTTCATACCTTCTTTTTTATGTTCTTATAAAATATTTGTCTCAGGCACCGCAAGCGCCTTCCACTTCGTCTTCTGCCACCAGTTTTGTAGCCAGAGGACGATATTTGCCGCTTTCCCAACGATGGTTCTGGCTATGAATCCACAGATAGCATACTGCTGTGAAGATAGCACCCACAATAAAGGATGTCAAACCTTCATTGATGATGGGCACAAGAGGTGCTACCACAAAGTAGCCAAGCACCAGACCCAGCACCAGACCCACAAGAGGAATGCCATACATAATCAAAATCGCGTGCATGAAAGCATTGTCCTGCAGTTCCAGTTCTACCCAGTCGCCCACTTCTGCTTCACACAGGTTCTGGGCTTCAATATCCATATCATTTTCCATCATACCGCTCAGGCATGCACGGCATTCGCCGCATGCTTCTTTACGCACGATATGAACTGTTACAAATCTGCCTTTGGTTTCTGTAACCAAACCTTTCATATCTATTCCACCTTTCTGTATCCAAACCCGTATCTACAGGTTATTTTGTTTTGTGACTCAAGATATTGTACCATAGGCACATCATAAAGAAAAGTGATTTTTGCACAGAAAAATTAATTTTCCCTTTGTTTTATGGCTTTTTGTTCGTACAATCTGAAAAAGAAATTTTTCAGCAGCGCGCCAAGGGGCACCGCGAATAAAAGCCCCCAAAATCCGAAAAATCCGCCAAAGACAGCCAAGGACAGCAGCACCAGAACAGGGTGCAGTTCCACACGGCTTCCCACTACTCGCGGCACAATGACAGCGCTGTCCAGCTGCTGCAAAAGCAAAATGGCAATGGCTGCATAGACTGCCCGCATGGGTTCTGAACTGAATAGTCCTGACAATACAGCCAGCAAAAACGCCACCGCCGCGCCGAAATAAGGAATGAGGTTGGAAAAACCAGAAAATATGCCAATGACCACACCATAAGGAATCCCGATGATCCAGAAAGTTCCGGCAAAAAGTGCACCCATAATAGCCGCATCCACCAATTGTCCACACAAATACCCCATGACTACTTCATAGACTTCTGTAAAAAATCCAGAAATTTTTCTTGTTCTGCCCTGTCCCAAAAACACATTGCCTACCTGTCCCAGAAAAAACTGTACATTTTCTTTTTCTGCCAGAAAATAAAAAGCTGCCGCAAAACCAATGGCTGCATTGAGAATCTGTCCACCTGCTTCCGGCAAAGCCCCTGCTGCCCGCAAGACACCATTCTCGATGGCTGCGCTGACTTCCGTAACTGCCGTTGTCAAAATGCCCTCGGCGTTTTGCAGCAAACCATATTCTGCAAGCTTCAGTTGGAGCAGTACCAGCCAATCCCCTGCTTGCCTAGTAAAATCTCCTGCCTGCTGTGCCAGACTTTCCAAATCTGCCGTACCCAGACTGCGCACAACACCGCAAATCAACAAAGCAATCACACCAAAGACAAGCAAATAAGTGATACCCGTCCCCACACGCCGATTTTTCACGCGGGCCTTTTGTTTTGCTGTCAGACGTTTTTCATAAAATCTTTGCCAGAATGCCACCAATGGTTCCAACACCACCGCAATGCCTACAGACCAGAAAAAGGGCGCAAAAACGGCGAGGACATGCCTCGCCGTTTCTAATATGACATTTTTCGCAGCGGAAAGATGAAAGACAACCGCTCCCAGCAGTACCAAAACACCTGCTGTCAGAATCACGTGAAATCCGATTTCCAGATATTTTCTGTTCCATGGCAGCCGCAATTGTCATTCTCCCTTTCCATCTTCATTTTTTATTTCATCTGTTTCAGTGCTTCTTTCAGGAAATCCCATGTACGTACAGTGGAAGAAATGGAAAGACGTTCTTCCGGTGTGTGTACATCAAACATGTTAGGTCCCAAAGATACCATATCCAGCCAAGGCATTTTTTCTGCAAACAGACCACATTCTACACCAGCGTGGATAGCTGTCAGTTTAGGTTCTCTGCCTGTTGCTTTGCGGTAAGCATCCTGCAGCAGTACCAGCAGTTTGGAATCATCGCTGTATACCCAACCGGGATAGTCGTTGCTGCTTTCTACGGAAGCGCCGCACAGCTGTGCAATGGCTTCAATCTTTCTGCAGATCACTTCTTTTCTGGATGCAACGGCACTGCGGACAGCACTGTCGAAGTGAACGCCTTTTTCATCTGTGCATACAACGCCGATGTTGCTGGAGCTTTCTACCAGACCTTCGATGTCCATGCTCATGGTTTCTACACCATAAGGAATCAGCAGCAGGATGGAGATAACATGGCTCTTTGTTGCTTCTGTCATCACTTCTGTCACTGCTTCATTTGCTTTTTCCCATGTGATCATCATATCCGTTTCGGTGCGGTGATATTCCTGTTTCAGTACTTTTTCCATTTCCGCAACGATTTTTTCTGCTTCTTTTGCGGCGTCTGCTGTCATGGTCAGAACAGCGTCTGCTTCTCTGCAGATGGCATTGTCCATTTTGCCGCCTTCTACGCGCACCAGAGCGTATGCCACTTTGCTCTGCAGTTCATCCAGCAGTCTGCCCATGAGCTTGTTTGCGCTTGCACGCTGCAGATTGATGTCGCTGCCGGAATGTCCGCCTTTCAGACCTCTGATTCGCAGTACATAAGCTTCTTCACCAGCTTTCACAGCTTCTTTTTCCACAGGCAGTGTTACCTGTACTCTTCTGCCGCCGCAGCAGCTTACCAGGAATTCACCTTCTTCTTCAGAGTCCATATTGATGAAATAAGTACCCTTTAGGTCAGAAACATCCAGTGCTTTTGCGCCGTCCATACCTGTTTCTTCGTTTGTGGTGAACACAGCTTCCACAAAGGGATGTTCCAGTGTTGTGCTGTCCAGCACTGCCAGCATGAATGCAACAGCAATACCGTTATCAGCACCCAGAGTTGTGCCTTTTGCGCGAATCATATCACCATCAATTTCCAGCTGCAAAGGGTCTTTTGTGAAATCATGTTCCACGCTGCCCAGTTTTTCACATACCATATCGATATGTCCCTGGAAAATTACGCCGGGAGCCTGTTCATAGCCAGGTGTCGCAGCTTTTTTCACTACTACGTTGTCCGCTGCATCTCTGCGGCATTCCAGTCCTCTTTCTTTGGCAAAGTCTACGATATACTGCGCCAGTGCAGCTTCGTTGCCGCTGCCGTGAGGGATTTTTGTGATTTCCTCAAAATAATAAAATACTTTGTCTGTTCCCAAAGCATCTAAAACGCCCATTGTTTGTGCCTCCTTCTTTTTTCTTTGTCAAACAACTCCTTTATGGTACCATTCTTTTGCCATTCTGTCCACCATTGCCGCCTTCCTTTTGCCTATAAAAAAAGAAAACCATAAAAGAAATTTCCCATTCAAGTAATTTTTATTTCCCTTTTCCTTGATTTCTCAATGGAAATTACAGCAGGTATTCAGAAAAAACACAGCTAAGAAATCCTGTAAAAAATAAGAAAGCCGGAATCCTCTGTATCATAAGGATTTCAGCTTGCTTTGCTTTCTTATGAAGAAGCTCCAAAAGAACCTCTGTTTTCGTAGTTTTCCAATTTCTGATTATTTTTCATCAGAAACATCATATTTTCTGATGAATGTTTCCAAGTCCTCAAAATCCGCCATACGCGCTTTGATTTCTTCATGAGACCAATCCCACCAGCGAATCCGTTCCAATGCGGCGATAATATCATCGGAAAAGCGCATACGGATTTTCTTTGCTGGTACACCTGCTACCACTGTATAAGGCGGTACATCGTGGGTCACAACGGCACCGCTGCCGACAACCGCACCATTGCCGATGGTCACCCCCGGCATGACTGTTACGCCATGTCCCAACCACACATCATTCCCGATGTGCACACGGGATTCCTTCCGCCATTCAAAAAATGCCTCATCATCTTTTCCGAAGCCAAACTGTTTCCGGCGATAGGTAAAATGATGCTGTGCTGGACGGGTATAGGTTGGATGATTGCCGGGATTGATGCGCACAAAACTTGCGATGGAGCAGAATTTGCCAATATCCGCCGCAAAAATCTGGTTATACCCCGCACAATAGGTATAATCCCCAAAAGTCACATCTTCCAGTTCACTGTGTGCCTGCACCTGTGTGTAACGTCCCAACTCGGTTTCAATGAGCACCACGTCATCTTCTATATTATCGTATTCTTTCAGCACAAAGCCTCTACCCCGCTTTCTTCTGCCAGATAGATTCCTAAATCCGGCGCTGCTTTTTCATATGTTCCATGAAAATCACTGCCGCCTGTCAAAAACAGACCGTACACATCCGCATATCTGCGAATCTTTTCATGTGCCTGCTCATCATTTGCAGGATGGTTCAGTTCCAGACCTTTCAAGCCAGCCTCCACCAATTTTGGAATCAAATCAAAATTCTGCTGCTGTCCGCTATGGGCAAGGACTGCCTTTCCGCCTGCCGCCGTAATCACTCGAACAGCTTCGTAAGGGTCCAGATACTTAATATCAAAATGGCAGATACCATTGTTTTTGAATATTTTCTGATAAAATTCTCCGAACATATCTGGTGCCTGACCTGTCTGCACCAAATATTCCATGATATGCTGTTTATAAATATATTTGCCATCTGCACGATGGATTTTATCCAAATCCACATGATAGCCATTTTCTTCCAAAATTCCAATCTGTTTCATGGAATTTTCATGTCTGGCTTCCAAAAGAGGATGCACAAAATCCTCTACCAATGCCACATCCTTTATGTCATATCCCAGAACATGCACCCGCTTATCTGCGGCATAGTCATAAGCGGAAATCTCAATGCCCGGAATCACTTTCACAGGCAGCCCTTCAGGAATCTGAGATACGTGAGAAAGGGTATCGTGGTCTGTCACCGCAATGACATCCAGCCCCTTTTTCGCTGCCAATTCTGCCAGTTCCCTAATGGTGTAACTGCCATCAGAAACACGGGAATGCATATGTAAATCCGCTTTTCTCATTGGAACGTCCCCTCCGAAATGTTAAACACCTTATCACACAATCCATCCATAAATTCCAAGTCATGGAAAATGCCAATCATGCTGGTGCCTTTTTCTTTCAGCTGCATGAGCATATCTTTTACCAGAATTTTTGTTTTATTGTCCAAAGACGCTGTGGGTTCGTCCAGCAGCATCAGTCTGGGCTGTTTTACCATGGTATGGGCAAGGTTCAGACGCAGGCGTTCCCCACCGGAGAATGTATTGGGATACAAATCCCACAAAGGTTCCGGCAGACGGAAGTACCGCAGCATAGCTTCCGCTTTTTCTTTTGCTTCCGCCGCATCCACGCCTCTTTCCAGCAGTGCGTTCATGACATGTTCTCTGGCTGTGGTACGGGGCATCACGTTCAGGAACTGGGAAACATAACCGATTTCATTTTTCCGCAGGAACAGAATCTGTCTTTCCGGCGCTGTGGTCAGCTCCACTTCCCCAAAGGCTTCACTCTGGTAAGTGATCTTGCCTGTGGATGCCAGATATGTACGATGAATACATTTTAATATGGTAGATTTTCCGGCACCGGACAGCCCTACGATACCGATAAACTGTCCCTGTTCCAAAGTAAAGTTAATATTCTGACAGGAATGGATTTCTTTCTTTGCGTTATGCAGATAAAAATTCTTTGCCAGATTTTCGATTTTCAGAATTTCCATAATTACCTCCTGTATTCCACCCGAGATGTGGTACGTCCATCTACCAGCACATGGGTGATGACGGGATAGCCGTCCAAAATATCAATGATGAGCAAATCCGCTTTTTTTCCGGGGGCGATAGAGCCATAATCCTCAGCCAGCCCCACTGCCTTTGCAGGATTGAGCGTTGCTTTCTGTACCATCTGGGGCAGGTCAATGCCTGCTTTTTCATGCATCTTAAATACCCCATGGAGAATTGCCGGCGGATAGTAATCCGAGCAAAGGACATCGGCACAGCCTGCCTCAATGGCTTCTGCCGCGGACATATTGCCGGAATGGCTGCCGCCCAGCAGGATATTGGGCGCACCTACAACGGTATAGAATCCAAGCTGACGGGCTTCTTTCGCTGTTTCAATATTGATGGGGAATTCGCTGATATCTACGCCGATCTTTTCATTGATATGTAATTTTTCTTTTGTATCATCGTCATGGGATGCCACAGCAATGCCATTGGCATGTGCCAGCTCACACAATTCCTTCATCTGAGCAAAAGACAGCATTTCTTTGTTCTGCTGTTCTTCCAGCATCTGTGCAAATTCTTCTTCCTTGATTTCACGATTCTGGTATTTTTCCAAAACCTGATAATACATACCAATATCCCGGTACTGTCCCTGTCCGGGAGAGTGATCCATAAAGGAAATCTCGTCAATCATTTTCTTTTCAATCATCTCTTTGGCAATGCCATAAGCACCAATATTATCGATTTCCAAACGCAGATGGAAACGATGGTGAATCAGGTGATTTCTTTCGTGGATATCCCGAATGAGGTCAGCAATCTTCCGCACATTTTCCTGTGTGCGCAGAGGAGATTTGCCAAACATTTCATCTTTATATAAAGAAAGGGAATGATAAATGGTGGTGATGCCCAAGTGGAGCAGTTCCCTTTCACATTCTTTCAACGCCAATTCAAAATCAAATTTTGCCGTAGGTCTGGGCAAAATAAACTGTTCAATCTTATCAGAATGAATATCGATAAAGCCAGGTGTCACATAACGCCCATGGGCATCAATGACACGTTCTGCCTCAGGCACTTCATCAGAAAAGCCCAAAATGCGGTCTCCTTCGATGAGCAGCACCTTTCCTTCCAAAATGGAATCTTCCAGCACAATTCTGCCGTTTTTAATTGCAATCACGATGTTTGTTACCTCCTTACAACAATGAGTGAACCAGCTGCTGTGTATAAGCATGCTGAGGGTCTTCCAGAATCTGGTCTGTCAGTCCGCTTTCAATGATTTTCCCATCCAGCATAACGATGGTGCGGTCTGCCAGCATACGAATGACTGCCAGGTCATGGGAAACCAGCAAAATAGAAATGCCATATTTTGCTTTGATTTTACGAATCAAATCCAGTACGCGCGCCTGAACAGATAAGTCCAGACCTGTAGTAACTTCGTCCAGCAGGAGCAAAGAAGGATTGTTTGCCAATGCTTTAGAAATCTGTACACGCTGCTGCATGCCGCCGGAGAAATTCTTTGGCGCTTCCTTCATACGGGAAGTCAGGATTTCCACTGCTTCCAGCAGTTCTTCCGCTCTGGCTGTCATCTGCCCTGCGTTTCTGCTGCCGGCAGCAATGATTTTTTCCGCGATGTTGGATGCGGCGGAATAGTCCATCCGCAGCCCTCTGACAGGATTCTGGTATACCATCCCCATAATGTTGTTGCGGATTTTTCTTTTTTCTAATGGACTTGCGTCCCAAATATTCTTTTTGCCTTCGCCGTAATTCTGCAAATATGCCTTGCCTTCTGTGGGAATCAGGTCAAAATACAGACTCTGCATCAATGTAGATTTGCCGGAGCCGCTTTCTCCAACGATGCCCAGCACTTCTCCAGGATAAACTTCCAGAGAAATATCATTTGCTGCCCAAACAGTGCCGCAAACGGTGCAGCGGTTTTTTTCCAGATGATCTTTGCAGTGAGGGCAGCCTTCGCCATAGCGCATAGTCAGGCGTTCCACCTGCAAAACGGGTGTTTCTGCCATTATCCTCGTACCTCCTTACAGTAAGATGTGTCGGAGCACTGATAATATCTTTCCCCCGTCACAGCGTCATAAATTTCGTCCAGATAGGTGTCTGTACTGCCGCACAGACGGCATTTTTTGCCTTTGAAGTTTTCTTTTTCAAAAGGCACATCGTCAAATGCCAGAGAAACCACTTTGGTATGAGGTGGAATGGCATAGATTTTCTTTTCACGTCCTGCCCCAAACAGATACAGACACTCTGCTTCATGGAGTTTGGGATTGTCGAACTTGGGAATGGGGCTTGGATTCATGATGTAGCGGTCTTCCACCATACAGGGATATTCTGTACTGATGGTGACTTTGCCGTATTTCACCAGACTTTCGTACAACTGGAGCCAGATGGGCGCATAGTCCAGTTCTGCGTGCATCCGTTTTGTCACTTCTTCTTTGGGTTCTACAATCCGCAGTGGTTCGGGAAGGGGCACCTGCAATACCAGAATCTGGTCATTGCGCATAGGTACTTCCGGTACACGGTGACGGGTCTGCACAATGGTGGCATCCTGTGTCCGAGTGGTACAAGGCACGTTGGTACACATCTTCACAAATTTTTTGATATTTACTGCGTTAACGCTTTCGTCACTGCCCTGGTCGATAACTTTCAAGGTGTCATCAGGGCCAATGAGTGATAATGTCAGCTGAATACCGCCGGTACCCCAACCTCTGCCAATGGGCAGTTCCCGGGAAGCAAAGGGTACCTGATAACCGGGAATGGCAACAGCTTTCAATATAGAACGGCGGATTTCCCGTTTAGAGCCTTCATCCAGAAAGGCGTAATTATAACTGTCAATCATGATTGTTTTCCCTCCGTGTTTTTCTGACTGCATCCAATTTGGACTGGAATGTGACATAATGAGGCAGTTTCAAGTGAGAAATGAAACCGTTCATTTCCAAGCTATCCCCATGCATCAGCACAAATTCTTCGTCCTGTGTGGGATAATCGCCGCCGGCATCCAGTTCTCTGTCGATGACTGCCATGGCAATGGCTTTGTTTTCGTTTCTGCCAAAAACAGCACCGTAGCCGCAAGCCAGCTTCAAAGCGTCTTTATCTTCCGCTTCATTGAATATTTCCACTTCTGTCAGCATCACTTCCCCAATCCACAAAGCTTCGCCTTCCTGCTGGAGATAAGGGATTTCCAGTTCTACATAACCAGTACGCAGTTCCCCAACAGTAGGATGTACCTGACCAAAACCACGAAGCGCAGAATAGGCCAAACCGGAAATGAAACCTGCATCGGCTCTTGTGAGTGTCTGCAATCTGGCACTGCGGCTGGCGGGAAATTCCAGCAGATTTTCCGTTACGTCATAGGGAGGTTCCTCATTGATAGGAAAACGCTCGATGAGTCCTTCTGTTTTCAATTCATCGGATACGCGTCCGCAGGGTTCCATGGGAACAGGTTCCTGTCCTTCCACCATTGCTTCCATACGTTCATGCAGTTTTGCCGCATCTTCATTTTTCAAATCGAAATGCATCAGGCGGTGGGTATAGTCATAAGTGGCACCCAGAATCTGACCGCCCTGTATATCTTTAAACGCGGCAGAGATCCGGCGCACAATGCGCATGTTTTTCGTATCTGCCACATAAGTGTCGTAAGAACGTTTCAGTGTGGAACGGTAAGCACGCAGCAGAAATACTGCTTCTTCCACAGAGCCTTCACACTGTTTCAGTGCCAATGCCGCATATTCTTTGGCATACAGACCGGCTTCACTCATAACGCGGTCTACCAGCAGGCTCATTTTTTCCTGAATCACTTCCAGTTCCACATCTTTTTCTGTTTTGCTGCGGTAAAAATCCAACAGCGCAATGCTGGCTGCGATGGCTTCCTCGCCGCCGGATACTGCTACATAAGCCATATTATTGTTCCTCCTTCTTGACCATTCTGGGAATGCAGAACAGTTCCCCTTCTGGGGATACAAAAATCATGTCTACCCCCTGCGGGTATTCATATGCCTGTTCTGTCCGCAAACGAAAGGCTTCTTCCAATACCGCCGGACTCTGGAATGTTGCCACTCCATCCACGCCGGGACCGGAAATACTGCAAGACACATTTCTTTCTCCGCTGCATCCAATGATGAGTGTTGCGGAAGTATGGGGATTTTCCAAAGTGCCTCTTTTCGCCTTTGCAAAGGCTTCCGGCAGATGTCCTTCTTCTGTTACGAAAACATAATCCGCTTCTTCCAGTGTCTTTTTTTCTGCGTGGGTCAGCAAAAGGATCTGTTCATCCAACTCTGTATGTCCAAAGGTATAAAAACCTGTGTTTTTATCCAAAAGTGTCATGGCAAGGGTCAGCATTTCTGGCTTGCTGCCGTAAAGTTTTTCTGCGCCTTCCTGAATAGAAACCACACGGGAAGGGTTTGCCATAGCATCCAGCAGCAAACGAAATGTTTTTTGTGTATCAAATATATCGTCAAATGTATGTAACTGTTTCATCATCAAGCCTCCGGTGTCATGGTTGTAAAGTTGACCATTGTCTGCATAAACATGGCATTTTCTTTTTCCGCTCTGATCTGCTGTGCTTTTTCCAGTTCTACCAGCAGCATTTCGTCTGTAAAGACGCCTTTGTTGCATGCCGCATCAATGATTGCCATATCCAGTACCTTTTCAAAATCATCCCCCATGATGACCGCCATGCCTTTTGTGCCATCCAGACACACAATGGCTTCGCAGACGATGACTTCCCCCAGAAAGAATAAGGTTTCTTTCACAGGGTCGCGCATCTTGATCATAGTCAGTGATTTTTCCGGTGCTTTGATCACAGTCACCTCATATTGTTTTCTGATTTTTTCTGCCATTTGCCGCACTTGGGCAGCATCGGCTTTTGCCAATATTTTGGATAATCTCCGTTTTTCCATTTTGATGTTTCCTTTCTTATTTCACATACGCTTTGATGCGTGTAGATACCATTTCCAGCAGGACAACAGCAATGACAACGATGTATGTCAGCATACCCATTTCCTGTAAGTCAAAGTAGAAGCTGCCTGCCATAAACAGATTGAAGCCAATGCCGCCTGCACCTGCAGCCGCGCCCATAGCAACAGCATTGGTAAAGTTGATTTCAAATCGCATGAATGTCCATGCTACCATAGAAGTGATGGTAGAAGGCACGATTGCCTGGAATACGATCTGCCAGTAACTAGCGCCGTTTGCTTTCAGGGCTTCGATGATACCCGGCTCAATTTCTTCAATGGATTCCGCATAAGCCTTTGTCAGATAGGCAAAGCTATGGAAAGTCAAACCTACTACTGCTGCCACAGAGCCAAGTCCGGCAGATACGGCAAAGATCAATACCCACAGAACTGTCGGCACCGCACGCACCACTGCAATGAAGCTTTTGATGCTATTTACCATACGGGAGCTTGCGATGTTTCTGGCACAAAGCAGTGAGCAGAAAAACGCAAAAAACGCGCCGATGATGGTCGAAAGAATCCCCAGACAAAATGTCACTAAGAGCTGGAACAAAACACTGGTGAGGGTATCTCTTGTCAGTTCCGGTTCCAGAAACACGGTCTGGATGTTCTGCAAAGTAGCCTGTACGGCTTCTGCAAAGTCAATATTCTGATAATCAAATGTCGCAAAAGCCACCACCGTCAGACCCAGCAGTGTAACCATAAGGGTCTGAAGGGCATAGCGGCTTTTATTTTTTGCCTTGATCTTGATTTTTCCTTTTCCGGTGCGTTCCATGATTTTTTCCAAATCCAAAGAAATGGTCGCGCCCGGCTGCAATACTTTTTCAGACATTACAAAATCACCTTCCTAATTTTGTTGGATACGCCTTCAATGACGAGTACCAGCACTACAATGGAAAGTACCACCAGACTGGCAGAAGAAAAATCCAACCGTTTATAATACAAATCAAAAAGATACCCAATCCCTGTGGCTGTCAAAATGCCGATGAGGGTGGAACTTCTGATATTGGTTTCGATCATATACAGTACCCAAGTGATGACACCGGGCAGAGAGGATGGCAAAATCCCCTGAAATACCACATGGATGAATCTGCCGCCGGTGGCTTCCAGCGCCTCCACACAATTGGAGCTGACCTCGTCAATGGTTTCGATGAACGCACGAGTCAACAGACCGAATGTAGTAAAGAATAACGCGAAAAATCCTGTCAGGATGTTCTGACCAAAGGAGAACATCAGCAGCATTGCCCATACAACGTCGGGTACATTTCGGAAAAACGCCGCTACAATACGTACCAGACGATTGATGCTCCAATGGATTTTGGTAATGCCTGAACCAAGCAGACTGAAGAAAAAGGCGCAGATGCCTGCCAAAACCGTTACAGCTACAGACAACAACGCTGTTTCCACCAGTTTATCCAGAATTTTCGGCAGACGTTCCATGGCCGTTTCATCGGGAATCAGATTGGAAAAAATCCAGTGCAGTGCCGCCGGAAAAGACTGAATGCCTTCTGCCAGATGAAACTGGGTCACCAGAGATGCCCCACAGAAGATCAATATCAGGCTCAAAAAAACAAGGGTATATGTAATTTTTCTTTTTTGGAAAATGTCCATGGTTTTTTCCATTATGCTCACCTCTGTAAATCCATAATCAAATCATTGGCAGAGGACTGATAAATCTGCTGAATGATTTCTTTTGTCAAATGTTCGGCAGGACCGTCATATACGATTTTCCCGCCGGAAACCCCGATGATTCTCTCGGAATACTTGATTGCCACATCCACCTGATGCAGGTTCACCAGACAGGTGATGCCTTTTGTCTGATTGATTTCCTTAAGCTGGTCCATAATGACTTTAGACGCCTTGGGGTCTAAAGATGCGATAGGTTCGTCACAAAGAATCATTTTGGGTTTCTGCATAATGGCTCTGGCGATACCTACGCGCTGTTTCTGTCCGCCAGAAAGTTCGTCGCAGCGCTTATATACCTGATCGGAAAGTCCCATTTCCTGAATGATACGAAATGCTTCCTTTTTTTCTTCTTCTGTATAGTGTCCTGCCATACCGCTGATGGCAGATTTTTTCCCCAGACAGCCATGGAGCACGTTTTCGATGACGCTCAGCCGTTCCACCAGATTATAATGCTGGAAAATCATACCGATTTTCGCCCGCATCTGACGCATTTCCGCTTTGCCTGCCTGCCGTACATCATGTCCATCAAAAATAATGGTCCCTTCGGATGCATCAACCAGACGGTTGATGCATCTGAGCAGTGTGGATTTCCCAGCGCCGGAAGGACCAATGATGGATACGAATTCGCCTTTTTCTATGGAAAACGTAATGTCACTCAATGCCTTTGTGACATTGTCATAAGATTTGCTTACGTTTTGAAATTCCAGTAATGCCATGCTCTTTCTCCTCCATCGTTTACCATTCTTATTTGCTCAGGTCACGAATGGGATCGAACCAGGAATCATCTACCAGGACAAATCTTTCATTTTCAGATTTTTCAAACATACCTACATTTTCAGAATCTTCAGGAACAAAGATTACTTCGTTGTTTGCCACTTCGTCAGAGGTGAACAGATCCTGAATTGCTTTTACATCAGCAGGGTCCAGTGCATCGGAGTTGTAAGCGAAAGGCCCATTCAGTACAGGTGTGGACTGGATGACTACGAATTCTTTGCCTGTTACCGTATCGAAAGGTGCGCTTGCGTCGCTGTTGATGGTATAAACAGAACCGGTTGTGTTTGCTTCGCCTTCTGTGCAGGATGCATAAGGTGCGATTTCTGTATCACAGAATACTGCTACATCAGCTTTGCCGGACAGCAGGTTGAATGCAGAGCCCTGATGAGAACCACCGAAAAGTACCTGAGAGAACAGTTTGCCTTCGCCGCCTTCGATCAGGTCGTCTTCTGTCAGATTCTGATCTGCGAAGTGAGAAATAATGGAGTTTGTGGGTACTTTGAAACCGGATGTGGAGCTATTGGAAACAAAAGACATGCGTTTGCCTGCGATATTGTCGATGCTGTAGCTGTCACCGTCTGCATATTCTCCTTCGTCCCCTTTGTTAACTGCCAGGAAGCTGTAGTATTTTGCATCATCCAATGTGCCAGAAGCACCGGAGTTTACAAACAGAGGCTCAATGGCATCATTGGCATTTTTGGCTTCGATGTAACCCTGTGCGCCCATGAAACAGATCTGTGCAGTACCGTTTGCCAGAGATTCAATGGCGATGGCATAGTCTGTTGTCAGTTTCTGTTCTACTTTCTTGCCAGTTGCTTCTTCGATCAGACGAGCATATTCGCTGCGGGCAACGTCATAATCTTCTGCAGATTCATTGGGATACCATACCAGTGTGATGGTGTCCGCATATTCGCCTGTGCTTTCCGCAGTCTGCGCAGTTTCTGTGCTTTCTTCCGCCTGTGCGCCGCAGCCTGCAAATGCAGATACTGCCAGAGCAGCAGCCATTGCTGTGGTCAAAAGTTTTTTAAATTTCATACTTCATTCTCCTTTTTGATCGTTTGCTTTTTTATGATGAGAGCTGATTTCTCATACACTGACAGTATAAAAACTCACAAAAAGCACTACCATCTAGCTCCTGTTATTTTTTCTTAAAGAAATGCCACAGAAATTCCGTTCTTTGTTAAAGATGATTTTTCAATTTCCCTACAGAAAAACATTTGTCCACTCTTGCGTTTTTCCCTGTTTCCGCCTGTTTTCGAAATCAAAAAGGCAACTTTCCATAATATTCATTCTTAAAATCTTTGTATAAACTAAAAAAAATCTATATAAAATTTGAAATTTTCTCTTGCGTAATTCCTATCAAAAGAAAAACCCCCTTTTGGAGAGATCATCTTTCCAAAAAGGGGTTCTTTTTCTGCGATTGCTTTATGCCGGAATGCTTAGCTGTTTTTCTTTTCAGCCATCATTTTTTCCTGTGCTTCGATCATTTTCTTAAACATGTGTCCCGAACGACTCACATTTTTTTCACTTGTTCTATGCCTTTCATAGGCTTTTGCTCTTGTTTCACCTGTATTGAGCACAATTTTCAACTTCATGGTTCTCTCGTCCACAGGTTCCGCATAAATTTTGTCGATAAATAAGTTAATCAAGCTTTGGTTAAAATCTTCAGGATAAACTTCTGAAAATCCTTTCATTTCTTTTTTCAATCCATAAATTTCTTCCAGATTGAGCTGATTCATATCTCTTTCTTTTTCTATTTCAGAAATCCTGTTTTCCCATTTGCGCAGTTCCTCATTGAATAAATCATTGCGTCGGATAAATTCTCGATCTTCGATCTTTCCATCCAGATTATACTCCAGCAGTTTATCTTTTTTTGCATTGATCTTGTCCATTTCTTCCCGACATTTTTTCAGCTCTCCGGAAAAATCTGAAGACTGACTGGACTTTTCATATATTTCAATGAACTTGTCTACAACATCATCGAAATTCCCACTGACCTCACGAAGAACCTCAGCTAGAATTTCTAACAACTCACGCTCCATAATACCAAAGGATTCACAGCTTTCGCTCCCCTCTTTGATTTTATGACTGCATACCCATCTGGAATTATTGTTTCCTTTCCTGTCTATGCGCGCCTTCAACCAATAAGGGCTTTGATCCAAAGAGCATATGATTTTTCCAGTAAACAGATTATCCGCTTTAAAAGAAGTCCGTCTGCTCTTGACGATATCCCCACGCATTTTGAAAATCCGGTTCGCTTCTTCCCAAAGCTCCTCACTCACAATGGCTGGGACAATTTCACCTGTTTCGTCTTTATACATGACCCATTCTTCTTCTGGCAAAAACAACTGTTTTTTTGTGAACAGATCTACAATTTTTACCTTGTTACCCACATAGTAGCCTTTATATTTCGGATTTGTGATGATATGCTGAATAACGCCTCTGTTGATCTTTCCACCCTTATAGTTACGATAACCCATATCAAACAGCGCTTTTTCTATCTTGGGTGTCGTCATCTTTCCGCTGGCATAATTTTCAAAGATGAAACGAACCATTTCTGCTTCTTCCTCACAGATTGTTAATCGTCCATTTTGCTTATGATATCCATACAAATGGGAATTACCAAGAACTACGCCATTTTTGATTGCCTGTTTATGCCCGAATTTTACACGACTTGATAGTTTACGAATTTCATCCTGTGCCACACCTGCCATAATAGTAAGTCGGAATTCACTGTCTTCATCCAAAGTATTGATATTGTCATTCTGAAAAAATACCGCCACGCCATTAGAGAGCAGTTTTCTCGTATAACCAATACTGTCCAGTGTATTTCTTGCAAAACGTGAAATTTCCTTTGTGACAATATAGTCAAATTTCCCTGCCATAGCATCTTCCACCATGCGATGGAAATTTTCTCTTTTCTGCGTTGAAATACCTGAAATACCTTCATCAATATATCCTTCTACAAAAGTCCATCTTGGATTAGATTTGATATATTCCTCATAGTACTGTGACTGGTTCTTCAGGGAATTCAGCTGTTCATCCCGTTCACTGCTGACTCGTGCGTAATAGGTAACTCTCAATGGAATTTCCCGAATGGGCTTCCATCTCATTTCCTCTCTAACACGAAAAATATCCATGTTATGACCTCCTCTTGGAGATCTGGTTTTGCATACATATTTATTATATTCTGCAAAAAACCCTTATGCAACAAAACTCAGCTTCCAAATTTATGCTTTCTGATTTTTTTGATAATCTATCTGGATTTCCATAGAAATCCTGTTGCGAAGTGATTCGGAAATCATGCCGCTTGTATACATTTTTTGATTTAAAATCAAAAGAGAAATATAGTTTCCCAATGTTTCTGCTTTTACATTTTGATTCATTTCCACACCTCCTTAACCAGAAGTATGCCAATTTTTTCAATTTTTATAATGGCAGCACTTTATGTATCCAAAGGATCAAGTCGAATTTCCCATTTTCTATATTCAGTTTTCAAGGTACAATGATTATTTTTTATGCTTGTTTTTTTTGAATACAAGGATCAAACTTTATAATTGCAGCAATTAAGCTGGTTTCCAATGTCTTTTTTACAGTTTCGTCTATCTGCTCCCTGTAATCTCCATCTTCTGTTGTAACCATCCGCAAAGATAATTTATTGATATAAGGTTCATATATTTTAACAATTCGCATAAGTGCCAATGGTTCTCCAGAAATGGCTTCCATAATCGTTTGTTCATCTAGCTTTTCTCTGCTATTGCTATATTTTCTTGACTGTTTTACTCGTGTCTCACTTCTCAATCGCTTTGTTTTTCTATGATTCATCCTTCATCCCCTCCATCAATTTTCGCATTCTTTTTAATGCTGCTATACGGTTATTGGATCTATATTAAAAAAGTGGACACATAAAGTAACTATCTATTACAATAAAGTAGACACCAAAAGGAGGTATTTACATGTCAACAAACAGCAAAGGTATTCGCTATGACGAAGACTTCAAAAGAACACTCGTAAATCTATATCAATCTGGTGGCAAAACACAAACTGCCCTTTGTAAAGAATACGGAGTTTCTCAAACTGCTCTCACTCGCTGGATCAAACAATACGCAACTGTTGAAACAGATGATGGTGAAGTCATGACTGCCAAACAAGTCAAAGAGCTTCAAAGACGCCTCGCTCAACTTGAAGAAGAAAACCTCATACTAAAAAAAGCGATTGCCATCTTCACGC
>NZ_FRAH01000065.1:0-13975 GCF_900142265.1 Anaerotignum lactatifermentans DSM 14214
GTGGTTCTTCTGAGCTCAGGAAAACCTTGTTTCAAGTAATGGATGCTTTGATTAAAACCAAGCCACAGGATGACCCTGTATATCGGTTTTTAGATAAGAAACGTGCTCAAGGTAAACCTTACTATGTCTACATGACAGCGGGTGCCAACAAGTTTCTAAGAATCTACTATGGTCGAGTGAAAGAATATCTTGCAACTCTTCCAGAATCCTAATTATCCACTACAATTTTCAGACCAGCACTGGTGTGGTGGTCTTATTTTGATACCCAATTTTCAACCTGTATAAAATTTTCAATGTTCTTTTAATTTAGCCTTGACTTTTTATTTGCAGGCTGTAATTCCATGACTTTTTCAATCTGGGCTTCATCAGAGAAATAACACTGTACAGAAGTGATGGCGAACTCTTCTCCGGCAAAAGTGATGTAAACATCATCTACGATGTCTTTGCCAATGGAACCGACGGTGCCGCTGAGCCGCATGGTTTTTCCTTCATAAAGGGCATCCCCTTTGACTTCGTTGGCTTCATAGGAGGAAAGCAGTTCCGCCGGGGAAATTTCCATGATTTCCACAGGAGCGGTTTCTTCTGCTTCTGTGTTGCTGGGTTCTGTGGCGGTATTATTTTCCGCCACAGGCGCGTTTCCTCCAGAGGAAGATGCAGGCTTTTCCTCGCCGCCCATCAGTGCGGAAAAGATCAGCAGCACAACAATGACTGCAATGACCCATTTTGCCTTACCGCCTTGTTTTTTGCCGCACTGGGGGCATACAGACGCTTTTTGGGGGATTTCACTCTGACAGAATTTACATTTCTTTGTTTTTGGTGTTTCCATAGATTTCCTCTCCTTTTGATACGAAATACATAATGTTGCATCTTTAGCAACATCATAAGGCAGGACACATGGTAATGTCAAGAAAAAAATGAGGGGGACTGTGAGCCATGAAAATATACGAATACGACGGGAAGAAAAATATCTGTGGGGAACAAATCCGAAAAATTCGTATGGAAAAAAAGATGTCACAGGCAGCGCTGTCCCGGGCTTTGCAGTTGGAAGGCATCACCATTGACCGTTATTCCATTTGCCGCATGGAAAAAGGCGAGCGGTTTATCGCCGATTATGAATTGATCAAAATCGCCGGCATATTAGATGTACCGGTTTCTTTCTTTTTCCCTGGCGCAGAGGACAAATAGTTTTTTTTAGAATATCACAGGAATTTTTTGGAATTTCCCCCAAAATAGGGGAGAATTGTGTTATCTTTTAGGTATCATAAAAATAAAAACCATCTAAGGGGGCTTTTGGCATGAAATTCCAAAGAATCAAAGATGTATGTTTAGGGGCAACGGTGGCTGCTCTTGTTATGGGTGCAGCGCCTGCCGCTTATGCCAAGGTGGCAAACATGGACATTCCTGTTATGTTTAACAACATTAAAATCGTTGTAGACGGGAAAGAACTGAAAACAGACAAAGAACCTTTTATCTACGAAGGAACTACATATCTGCCTGTTCGTGCCGTTGGGGAAGCCGTAGGGAAAAACGTCACATGGGATGCTGCTTCCAAAACCGTTATCTTAGGGGAAACAGAACAAAAAGAACAGGAAAAAGAACCGGAACAGCCGGAAGAAACTACTTCTGACAATGACAGCAGACTGGGGAAACTTTCCAGCAAACCCAGCACCAATGTCAATAATATGAAAATCCAGTGTACCGGTGTTAGAGAGTCTGCTGGATATATCGACGGTATTGAAGTGGATTTCAAGTTCACCAATAACAGTGATTTTGAACAGACTGTCGTACTGGACAGTTTGGAAGTCAATAACAAAGAAGTGGAAGGTTATCTCTATGCAAGTGTTTTGGGTGATAGAAGCGAAACAGACCGCCTGACCATTGAGGACAGCGATTTGAAAAGCGCCGGTATTGACAAGATCTATAATATTAGTGTAGTATTCCGTGTATATAACCATGACGATTGGGATGACGTAACTACAAACGAAATGATCATGAATTTTAATTAAACATAAGACCCCCGATTGGTTTCCAGTCGGGGGCTTTTTTGCAAAAGGAGAGAAGAACCATGCAGTCCGTTGGGGAAATCAAAGAAATATTAAGCAGCTGTCCCGTGGAAAAACTGCCGGAAGTTTTGCCGGAATTTGCCGCCGACAGCCGCAAAGGCGTACAGAGTCTTGTGACCCGTTTCCAGAAGAAATACGACGCTTATCTGGCAGAACTGGAACGACTGGAAACATTGCTCACTTACGAACGGGAGTGCTACGAAAAAGGCTTTGAACTGGTGGCAGGCATCGACGAAGTGGGCAGAGGACCCCTTGCCGGTCCTGTGGTAGCGGCAGCGGTGATTCTGCCGAAAAACTGCAAGATTGCCGGTGTCAATGACTCCAAAAAACTTTCTGCCCAGAAACGGGAGGAGCTTTGCCAAATCATCAAGGAACAGGCAGTGGCTTGGGCAGTGGGGGTAGTTTCCAACGAACGCATTGACGAAATCAATATTTTGCAGGCAACTTATGAAGCCATGCGGGAAGCCCTTTCCAAACTGGAAGTACAGCCGGACTTTATCCTTGCGGACGCGGTGACCATTCCCAAGGTATCCACACCTCAGAAAGGCATTATCAAAGGGGATGCGAAAAGCATTTCCATCGGTGCCGCCAGCATTGTGGCAAAGGTCACCAGAGATGCCATGATGGAAGGCATGGCGGAAATTTATCCTCATTACGATTTTGCTTCCAATAAGGGTTACGGCTCCCAGAAACATCTGGCAGGCATTGCCCAGTATGGCATCTGCCCCATTCATCGCCGGACATTCGTAAAAAATTTTCTGAAAGAAGATGCCGCACCCAAGGAAACAGGCAACCGGGGCGAACTCCTTGCCGCAAAGGAAATGAAGAAAATGGGCTATGAAATCCTTGCCCAGAATTACCGCAAACCCAGCGGAGAAATTGACATCATTGCCCAGAAAGATGGTATACTGGTATTTACGGAAGTAAAAACAAGAACCAGCACTGCTTACGGCACCCCTGCGGAAGCCGTAGACCGCCGGAAGCAGGCACATATCATCGAAACAGCGCTGGCGTATCTGGCAGAAACAGGGGACGCTGACAGGGATTGCCGTTTTGATGTGGCAGAAATTTTGGAAGAAGACGGAAAGAAATATTTCCGATATATCGAAAACGCCTTCGAGGCATAAAGGAGGAAGAAACTTGCAGATTGTAAAAAAAGGTGATGTGGAACTGATCACATTTGATAATCTGACCCAGACAGGCATGGTGAAACATGGCTTCACCACCCGTCACGGCGGCGTCAGCACAGGCTATTACGGCACCATGAACATGGGCTTTTCCAGAGGGGAGGACAGAGCCCCCGTGGCGGAAAATTACCGCATTTTGGCAAGGGCGTTGGAGCTGGACGAAAACGCCTTTGTGGCAACTCAGCAGACCCATACCACAAACGTACTGAAAGTGACAGCAAAGGACAAAGGCTGCGGCGTTACAAAAGACAGAACTTATCACGATATCGACGGCTTGATGACGAATGAAAAAGGTATCAATCTGGTGATTTTCGGGGCAGACTGCGTGCCTGTTTTCCTGCTGGATACCAAAAACAAAGCCATTGGTTTGGCACACTGCGGCTGGAAAGGCACTGCCGACCGTATGGCAGAAAAAATCCTACAGGAAATGATGGCAGCATATGGCACAAACCCCAAGGATATTGTGGCAGCCATTGGTCCTTCCATTGGGAAATGCTGTTTTCAGGTGGATGACCCTGTGGTGAATCTGTTCCGGGCGCAGATTGCCTTTGCCGACGATATCATTTTTGACGACCCCACAGAAGAAGGCAAATACAAAATCGACCTGTGGGAAACCAACCACAGACTGCTGGCGGAAATGGGCGTGGAAAACATTGAGATTTCCGGTCTTTGCACCATGTGTGACACCCAGCGGTTCTACTCCCATCGGAAAATGCGGGAAAATCGCGGCGTTATGGCTGGGGTCATGACACTGCTGTAAAAAGACAGATGGGCGTGAAATCTGCGGATTTTGCGATTCAGGGTGTCGAAGGCTGACACCCTGTCGTCAAAGGCTCATTTCATTCAAGCCTTTGACGAGTAGACAGAAGTCAAAAGCCGAAGTTCCATCAGCTTAACAGCTTTGAAACTTCGGCTTTTTCCTCGCCGGAAATAAATTCCGGCTGCGGATTCCGGTTGGGGAACCCTTCGTTTCCCAATCCCTTCCGCGGTCTCAAAACACTGAAAAAATCATTCGGTGCGGGGCGTGAAATCTGCGGATTTCACGCCTTTTTCGCTTTTCTGAGCACCTTTGGGGCGGTTTTTGTTGTTCCGGCGTGGACAAGGGGGCTTTTTTGCGTAAAAATTTTGTGAAAAAGCCCGGAAATGTGGGAAAGTATTGTATGTACCGCCTTTTTTATGCTATAATACATAGAATGTGAAAGTGGGGGCGTATGCCCCCTTCTGTATGAAAATCAAGAAGTATGAATATAGAGTTGGAGGAAAACAAATGAGCAAACCCATCGTAGCAGTGGTGGGACGTCCCAACGTGGGCAAGTCCACCCTTTTTAACAGGCTGGCGGGCGAACGCATTTCCATCGTACAGGATACCCCCGGCGTAACACGTGACAGAATCTACGCAGATGTAGAATGGCTGAATCACAAATTTACACTCATCGATACCGGCGGTATGGAAATCGGTTCTGAAGAAATCATTCAGAAACAGATTTTGCAGCAGGCGGAAATCGCCATTGAAACCGCTGACGTTATCCTGTTTGTTACCGACGTAAAAGCGGGTGTTACCGACGACGACCGTCAGGTAGCAAATAAACTGCGCCGCACCAAAAAACCCGTTGTGCTGGCTGTCAACAAAGTAGACAGCGTGAAGCGTGACACCATGGATATTTACGAATTTTATGAACTTGCCATCGGCGATCCCATGCCCATTTCCGCAGGTCAGGCACTGGGTCTGGGTGATATGCTGGATCAGGTGGTGGCACACTTCCCTGAGGACAGCGACAATCAGGAAGAAGATGACGCAATCAAAGTTGCCATCATCGGCAAACCTAACGTAGGTAAGTCCTCCCTCATCAACAAGATTCTGGGAGAAGACAGACTCATCGTCAGCAACATTCCCGGTACCACCCGTGACGCCATCGACTCTCCCATTGAAGTGGATGGTCAGAAATATGTGTTCATCGACACGGCAGGTATGCGCCGGAAAAGCAAAATCAAAGAAGAAATTGAGCGTTTCAGTATCATTCGTGCCGTTGCTGCCGTAGAACGCTGTGACGTTGCTATTTTGGTTATTGATGCCAACGAAGGCATCACCGACCAGGATACAAAGATTGCCGGCATTGCCCACGAAAGAGGGAAAGCGGCTATCGTTGCTGTAAACAAATGGGATTCCATCGAAAAAGATGATAAGACCATGAACAAATACCTGAAGGACATCGGCAATGAACTGGCGTACATGCCTTACGCTCCCAGAGTGTTCATTTCCGCTCACACAGGTCAGCGTGTCAATCGTCTGCTGGAACTGATCAAGACCGTAAATGAAAACCACGCCCTGCGTATCAGCACCGGTGTTCTGAACGAAGTTTTGATTGAAGCAACAGCGATGCAGCAGCCCCCTGCGGACAAAGGTCGCCAGCTGCGTTTGTACTACATGACACAGGTATCCGTAAAACCCCCTACCTTTGTCATTTTCGTCAACGAACGGGAACTGTTCCACTTCTCTTACCGCAGATATATTGAAAACCAGCTGCGGGAAGCCTTTGGTTTTGTGGGTACACCCATTCATTTTATCGTAAGAGAAAAAGGGGATAAGGATTGATATGTTTCGACTGATTTGTATTGCCATCGGGTACTGCATCGGCTGTATCCAGACGGCGTTCATCATGGGCAAGCTCTGCAAAACAGACCTGAGCAAGAAAGGCAGCGGCAATCTGGGTACCACCAATGCCCTGCGTGTGCTGGGTTTTAAAGCAGGAGCGGTTACATTCATCGGGGATATTTTAAAAGGGGTCGTAAGTTTTATCATTGCCAGATGGCTGTTCCCGGATATGGGGATTCTGGCAGGGATTTATGCCTGCGCAGGTACCATCTTAGGACATGATTTTCCTTTTTACCTGCATTTCAAAGGCGGGAAAGGCATTGCTGCCACCATCGGCTTGGTGCTGTGCATCGGTTTTACAGAATCCATGCCGCTGATGCTCATTTCCTTTATCATCGGTATTGTGGCAGTGGCATTGTCCGGTTATATTTCTCTGGGCTCCATGCTCTTTTCCATTGCCATTCCCGTTTGTGCCTTTTTCTTCCAGCTTCCGCTGGAGGGGGCGCTGGTGCTGACAGCGCTGACCATTCTGGCACTGTGGAAACATCGGGCAAATATTGGAAGACTGCGTGCAGGCAATGAAAACAAGTTTACTTTGACAAAGAAAGTCTGAGGAAGGGGAGTTTGTTATGAAAAATGTAGCGGTAATCGGTTCCGGCAGCTGGGGCACAGCCCTTGCCATTATTCTGACCAAGTATGACCATCAGGTGAAAATTTGGGCAAGAAGTCAGGCAGCTGTAGACGAAATCAATAGCAAACACACCAACGAAAAATATCTTCCCGGCGTTACATTGCCGGAAACATTGACAGCCACCACAGACCGTGCAGCGGCGCTGGAGGGTGCGGAAATCGTCATTTCTGCGGTGCCTTCCCGTGCAGTGCGCCAGACCATGACAGACTTTGCGCCTTATTTCAAACCCGGCACTGTCATCGTCAATGTGGCAAAAGGTCTGGAGGACGGCAGTCTGCTGCGTCTTTCTCAGGTCATTCAGGAATGTGTGCCTCAGTGCGAAGTATGCGTGCTGTCCGGTCCCAGCCATGCGGAAGAAGTGGCAAGAGAAATCCCCACCACATGCCTCATTGCTTCTGAAAATGAAGAAGTGGCAAAAATGGTGCAGAAAGAATTCATGAATCCCAAATTCCGCATTTACACCAGCACAGATGTCATTGGCGTGGAAATGGGCGCGGCTCTGAAAAACGTTATGGCATTGGCAGCAGGTATGAACGACGGTCTGGGCTTTGGGGACAACAGCAAAGCGGCACTCATGACAAGAGGTATTGCGGAAATGAAGCGTCTGGGCATTGCCATGGGCGGCAAAGCGGAAACATTCGCTGGTCTTTCCGGCATCGGTGACCTGATTGTTACTTGTACCAGTATGCACTCCCGTAACCGCCGGGCAGGCATCCTGCTGGGACAGGGCAAGAGTCTGGAAGAAACACTGGCAGAAGTCAAAATGGTTGTAGAAGGTGTCAACACCGTACAGGCAGCTTGTCATCTGGCAGAAAAATACCATGTTGACCTGCCCATCACGCAGGCTATCAATGACGTACTGTTCCATGGGAAAGATACCCAGACAGCCGTATTGGAATTGATGACAAGAGAAGGCAAGTCCGAATAAATTACATATAAAAATGTCCTTTTTCGGGCATCTTCATAAGAAAACAAAGAAAGCCAGAATCTCTGTAATACAGAAAGTTCTGGCTTTTTCTATTTTCGGAGAATTTGTTTTTCCAAGATGGATTTTGATATGCAGATTTTTTTGTTTCATTCCGCAGTGCAGTGTCTGCCCTTTTCCGTCAGAATCGTCAGCATCAGGGCAAAGACCAGAAGCAGCACAGGATACAACCCCATGGAGATTTTCTCCGACAGAAACCCGGACACAGGGGGCATGGTGGTGCTGCCCAGATAAGAAATTGCCATTTGGGTGCCCATAAGGGATTGGGATAGGGATTTTCCAAACCGCTGAGGTGTGGCGTGAAGCAGGCTGGGATAAATGGGCGCACAGCCCAGCCCTGTGAGAATCAGTCCCAGACAAAGGAACAGGTTATGGAGGGGCAGAAGTATCAGAAGTATGCCCACAATGGCGGTAATTTCTCCCAGACGCACCATGGCATCATCGGAAAACCGCAGGGTAAGGAAGCCGCTGAAAAACCGTCCGGCAGTGATGCCCAGATAGAACAGGGAAATCCATTTTGCGGCAGTTTCAGGGGAAATGCCCCGGACAGCCACCATATAACTGCTGCCCCAAAGACCTGTGGTCAGTTCCAGTGCGGAATAGAAGAAAAACGCCGTCAGAGCAGCTTTGACACCGGGACGTTTCATCAGTTTGCCCCACTGGGGTGTTTGGGGACGGACAGTTTCGCCGCCGGAAAGGGGCAGTTCCTGTTTTTTCCACAAAGGCAGGGATAGGAGCAGGATGAGGGTCAATGCCATTTGCAGGAAGGAAATGGTGCGGTAGCCTGCCTGCCAGCCCATGCCGCGGCTCAAACATAAGCCCATGATGTATGGTCCGCCTGTGGCGCCAATGCCCCAGAAACAGTGGAGCCAACTCATGTGCTTTGCCTTGCAGTGGAGGGCAACGAAGTTGTTTAGGGCAGCATCTACGGAGCCAGCCCCCAGACCATAGGGAATTGCCCAAAGGCAGAGGGCAAAGAAGCTATTGGAAAGGGAGAAACCAAAAAGGGCAAGGGCAGTCATGGCAACGCTGCACATGGTGACGGCGCCTGTGCCGAACCGCTGGATGACCTGATGGCTCATGAGGCTGGACAGGATGGTGCTGGCGGTAATAAGAAAGGAGATGACACCCCCAAGAGAAAGGGAAACGCCTAGACTTTCCTGCATCTGCGGCCATGCAGAGCCCAGCAGGGAATCCGGCAGCCCCAGTGAAATAAAAGATACATAAATCAGTGCCAGAAGCAATGAAAACATAAAATACCTCCAAAAAATAAATAGGTTGTCTTTTTTGGGAAAACATACGCAAAAATTTGTACTCTATTAAAATACCGCCGGAAAAGGCTTGATGCAATCAATATATAGACGTATACTATAAAAAAACGGACAGGAGGGGTAGTATGTCATTGGATGCCTGTGATGTAAACGTCAATCCCAGACAAATGGAACTGCGTCCCCATGGCACGGCAGATTTTCCCTGCGGCGGCTATGATACCCAGATTCGCAGCGGCGAAAAAGGCGGCGTTGCCTGGCATTGGCACGAAGAAACGGAAATATTATATGTAACAGAAGGCAGTGTGGAAGTATTTCTGCCGGACATGCGCTGGACCCTTTCCAAAGGCGAAGGGGCTTTCATCCATGCCAATGTGCTCCACAGCATACTGGCAGCGGGCGAAGGGGGCAAAATCCGCTCCGCTGTATTCCATACCCGGCTTATCAGCGGCGGACAGGATACGGTTTTTCAGAAAAAATATATCGCCCCTCTACTGGCTTATGGCGGTATTAAGGGGCTGCCCCTGACGGGGGAAGAACAGTGGCAGAAGGACATGCTGGCGGAAATCAAAGAAATCGTCCGCTTTCTGGAGAAAAAAGAAGAAGGATATGAATGGGATGTGCGGGATAGCCTGGGACGCTTGTGGCGGAATCTTTATGCCCATACAAAGCCTGTGGAAGGCGGAAACAGCCGGAAAACCATGGACGCTCAGCGGCTCAAGAGCATGCTGGAGCTGATTCAGAAAGAGTATAACGAGCCTTTGGACTTGGCAAGGATTGCAAGAGCGGCAAATATCGGGGAGCGGGAATGTCTGCGGTGTTTCCATCGTACCATCGGCATTTCGCCTTTGCAGTATCTGCTGCGGTATCGTGTTTCTCAGGCGGCGCTTCTGCTGCGGGAAACCAATCTGCCGGTGGCGGAAGTAGGCATGCGCTGCGGTTTTGACAGCCCCAGTCATTTTGCCCAGACCTTCCGCAAATATTTTTCCATTACGCCCAGCGCTTATCGGAAAGGAAAGATTTAAGGGGGAAAGAAAATGCTTTTGGTACTAAAGATTGTATTTGTCGTTTTTGCGGCAGTCATGGTCTTTTTCCCAAGAAAGATTTGGGACATATTTTATGGGAATTTCAGTGAGAATGCAGAGCCACACGACGCAATGCTCATGGCATACCGTGCGGCTGGTATTATAGCCCTTGTGGTATTTATCATTAGAGGTATTTGGGGAAGCTAAGGGGGAGAAACCTTTGGAAATCAATAAAGTCATGCATGCGGCGCTGAAAGCGCTGTCTTATCCAGATTTGGATGTGAAAAAAACATATAAAATCAAACGGCGGCTGGAGGGCATCCGCTCTGCCCAGCTTTCACCGGAGAAAAACCTCTTTCAGGACTGACGTGTGCCTTTTGGCAAGACCAGTGTGCCTGTGCGGCTGTTTTTTCCCAATGACAAAGAGGTGTTGGAACCGCCTGTGATTCTCTTTTTCCATGGCGGCGGCTGGGTCGTTGGGGACATCAACAGCTATACGAAGGTTTGCGCTTCCATGGCGCAGATATTGGAATCAGTAGTCATTTCTGTGGATTATCGTCTGGCGCCGGAGCATAAATTCCCGGCAGCGCCGGAGGACTGCTACCATGTGGCAAAAACACTGTTCTGTGATGGCTTTCCTTTTCCGGCAAAACCGGAGGAAATCACCCTCATGGGTGACTCTGCCGGCGGCAATCTGGCAGCGGTGGTATCCCAGATGGCAAGAGATCGGGGCGAATTTGAAGTGAAGCAGCAGATACTTTTGTATCCTGCCACATTCAATGACCATTCTCCCGCGTCGCCTTTCCCTTCTGTAGTGGAAAACGGCACGGATTATCTCTTGACCTCTAAACGGGTCTGCGACTATATGGAATTGTACCAGTCCTCGCCGGAAGATCGGCAAAATCCGTATTTTGCGCCTCTTTTGGCGGAGGACTTTACCAACCAGCCCCGCACCCTCATTCTGACGGCGGAATTTGACCCCCTTCGGGATGAAGGGGAAGCCTATGGTGCGGAATTGCAGCGGGCAGGAAATGACGTGACAGTGGTGCGGATCGCCGATGGGCTCCATGGATATTTTTCTCTGCCGCCGCGGTTTGAAGCGGTACAGGAAAGCTACCGCTGGATACAGCAATTCCTGAAAGGAGGAGAGCCTTTGTGAGTGATGCAAAGTGGAGCAGGCTGGAAAACGCTGCAAAGATATTTCCGTCCACCACAAGCAGAGAAGATACAAAGGTTTTCCGTTTCACCTGTGAACTGACGGAAATGGTGCAGGAAGCACCTTTGCAGGCAGCCTTGGAAGAAACACTGGAATTTTTCCCCTTTTACCGCTATTCCCTGCGGCGGGGGCTGTTCTGGTATTTTTACGAAGAAAGCAGAGAAAAGCCGGTGGTGCGGGAGGAACATCTGCCGCCTTGCAGTAAGCTGTACCATCCCGACCGTCACGGATTGCTCTTTTCTGTGACATATTATCGCTGCCGCATCAATCTGGAAGTATACCATTCCCTGACAGATGGGACAGGGGCATTGGCATTTCTGCGGATGCTGACCATCCATTATATCAAGCAGGTACATGGAGAGGAAGTCCTTTCCCACGAAGCCCTCCGCAATGCGGTGCCTGTGCCGGAGCGCATGAGCGATAGTTTTGCGCGATATTATACAGGAAAGAAAAAATATGAAAAACAGAAAGTCAAACGGGCTTATCGTATTTCTGGTATCCGCCTTCCAGACCATCAGATTCGTGTCATTGAAGGGACGGCATCGGCATCCCAGATATTGCAAAAATCCCATGAGTACGGCACAACAGCCAGCATATTCCTTTGCAGTGTGCTGCTTCGTGCCATTCATGCCCAGATGCCAAAACGGGCGGAGAAATATCCTGTGAATTTGTCGGTACCTGTAAATCTTCGGAATTATTTTCCGTCGGAATCTGCCAGAAACTTTTTCTCTGTCATTACGGTGGGCTATGATTTCGGAAAAAATCCCGATGATTTCGCTTCTGTCATTGCCGCTGTCAAAGAAGGCTTTGCTAAAGAGCTGACAGATGAAAAAGTCAAAGGCAGGCTCAATGACCTCTGTGCTTTAGAGCATAATCTGCTGACCCGTATGGTGCCTTTGTTTTTGAAGGATATCAGTTTGAATATTGCCAATCGGGTGTCGGCAAGAGAAATCACCATGGCTTTTTCCAATATCGGTCGTGTGGATATGCCTGCGGAAATGGCACCTTATCTGCGGCAGTTTGGTGTATTTGTCAGCACCAAGCGGATGCAGGTCTGCCTCTGCTCCTATGGAGATCGGCTTACCATGGGATTTTCCGCACCTTTTGTGGATACTTCCGTGCAGCGTCATTTTTTCAGACAGCTGACGGAAATGGGTATTGATGTGGAGCTGACGGCAAATGTGCAGGAAGGAGGGGAAGCCCATGCGGATTTGTGATGCTTGCCATGTGCATGTGCGGGGAAGTATGGACCGCTGTCCCCTCTGCGGCACAAAGCTGCGGGGAGAGAAAGAAGAAAACGTATTTCCCAGATTGCAGATGTATGACCATATGTATCGGAAGATCATGCGTATTTTCCTGTTTTTGTCCGTCATTGCCGTGATTGTGTGTCTGGCAGCAAATCGGGTCTTTGTACCGGATCTGTTCTGGTCCATGTTTGTGCTGGCTGGTGTGGTTTCTTTCTGGATCAGCCTGTATGCGGCATGGAAAAAGAAACGGAATATCCCCAAAGGCATCTTATGGGAAATGACGGTCATTTCCATTCTTGCAGTGGCATGGGATATGGGAACGGGCTGGCATGGCTGGTCTGTGGACTTTATCCTGCCTATCCTCTGTACCGTGTCCATTGGGATGATGGTGGTCATGGCAAGATTTTTGCGGCTGCAATTACGGGAGTATGTCATTTATATGCTCATGGAGATTGTATACGGTCTGGTGGTGTGGATACTGCTCTTGACCCATGTGATTCAGTTCATTCTGCCAGCGCTGGTCTGCGTGGTTTGCTGCGGTGCGGCATTGGCAGCACTGGTGATTTTCCGGTGGGAACTGTTCCATGAGGAGATGCAGAAACGACTGCATTTTTGATATACAGGGGATTTTGTCATGCTGAAAAGCAGGGCAATCAAAAAGAATAGTAGATAATCAAGCGGAGTTTGCGCAATGTAAAAGGGTGGCGTCAAACTCCGTTTTTTATTTTGCAGAAAATTTTATGAATTTTTGCTGTAAAAATAAGAAATGATTTTTTGATAGAATAGCAGAGTATTTTTTTGGGAAGATTCCCGAATAGAACAGAAAGGGAGGTCTGCACATGAAAGAACTCGTTGTAACAAAAGCGGCTATCACATCCTATTTGCAGTTTTTGAAGATACAGGAAAAAAGCAAGGGAACTTTGGAAAAGTATCAAAGAGAACTGTTGGATCTAGAAAAATATTTGAAAGGCAAAAAAGTTACAAAAGAAGATTTGTTGGTGTGGAAAGAAGATTTGGAAAAAAGATACAGCCCTGCAGGCGTCAACGGCAGACTGGTGGCTGCCAATGGCTTTTTTTCTTATTCTGGCAGGTATGATCTGCGGCTGAAATTATTGAAGATTCAAAAAGAGATTTTTATCAGTGAAGAAAAGGAATTGACCCGTGCAGAATACGGCAGATTGGTACGTACGGCAGAGAAAAAGGGCAAAGAACGGCTTTCTCTGCTGATACAAACCATCTGTTCCACGGGGATACGTGTTTCTGAACTGGAGTTTATCACTGTTGCAGCTGTCAAACGGGGCAGGGCAGAAGTGAATTGTAAAGGAAAGCGGCGCGTGATTTTTTTGCCTGCACGTTTGCAGAAAAAACTCAAAGCTTACGCAGCTAAGAAAGGTATCACAGAAGGCGTTATCTTTGCATCAAAAAGCGGACGTCCTTTGCACCGGGGAAATATTTGGGCAGAAATGAAAAAACTCTGCAAAGATGCAGAGGTCAGCCCAGAGAAAGTGTTCCCTCACAATCTGCGGCATTTGTTTGCGCGGATATTCTATAGCTTAGACAAAGACATCGCAAAGCTGGCAGATATGCTGGGGCACAGCCATATTGAAACCACAAGAATTTATATTATGGAAAGTGGACGAATCCATCGACAGAAACTGGAACGAATGCGACTGGTGTTGTAACAGAATTCCCCTTCTGTC
>NZ_FRAH01000065.1:13985-19988 GCF_900142265.1 Anaerotignum lactatifermentans DSM 14214
AACAACACTCCGCCTCTACAATATTTACACCTTTCCTTTCACATAATTCTCTTAATATCCTCCCAATATCTGCTTTTAACTTTTTATAAATCACCTGTCTGCGATATTTAGGTGCAAAAACAATATGATATTTGCATCTCCATTTGGAATGTGATAAACTTCTTATGTCATTCATTGACAAAACCTCCTGCTTCTATAATTTTGGTTGCCAGACCATTTTCATTATAACGCAGGAGGTTTCTTTCTTATACTAAAGTATTTTTACCTACCCCCAGTTGAACTGGGGGTTTTGTCATACCTGTTCGGCGTACAATAAAATAGCTGGAATCCTTTTTATCAAAAGAATTCCAGCTATCTTCATTTACTTACGGAGCGACTAGGCATGCCGCGCCGCTGTTTAAACTCAATTCAGTTTCAGATACTGTGCCCAGTCACGATCAGGCAGAACGTCTGTCCATGTTTCATAAACGCCGTCTTTGTCTTTTTCGTATTCATGGCTGCTGGTTGCTTCCTGGATTGCCAGATAGTACCATGCAGTTGTATCCATGTTATCAGGGAACACATTCATATCTTCATGCAGTGCATCTGCGCTTTCAGGCAGACGATTCAGCACGCGGTTGATCATTGTCACTGCTTCCGCACGAGTGATGTAACGGTCAGGACCAAAAGTGCCGTCGGGATAACCGCTGATCCAGCCTTTTTCAGCTGCACGATTGATCTGGTTTGCTGCCCAGTGACCTTCAATGTCGGTAAACAGGTTTTCACCGCTGTAGCCTTCACTGTCAAAACGTGCTGCAATGGCTGCAAATTCTGCACGAGTGATATACGCATTGGGATCAAAGTTGTTGTTATCTCTGCCGTATACGATATCCATATCATACATGGTGGATACAGCGACATTGAACCAATCATCTGTAAATACGTCGTTGAAAGGATTCTGATCTGTCAGATTCTTTTCTCTTACATCATCCTGCAGCAGACGGAAGAAGATGGATGCCACTTCTGCACGGGTGATATTGCGTTCTGGATGAACCAGACCATCGGAATAACCAACCACATAATCGAAGTGATCGTCACCGTTCAGTGCTTCTGGTGTTTCATCAGGCTTGTTGTTTGGTCTATGACTGCCGCCACCGGAACCACCATCATTGTCTTTCACAAAGACAGCTTTCAGTACAGCGCCATCAATCAAGCTTTCATCCATTTCATATTTGTCTACATCGCCCAGATTTTCTGTTTTGCCATTAATGGTAACTTCTACTTTGTCCAGTTTCCAGCCATCAGCTGCTTCCATTTCGAATTTCTGTTTTTCAACGCCAAAAGGAATTTCTACAACTTCTGTATCGTTTGCACCAACAGTCTGAACATCTTTTACAACGACATTACCTTTGCCTTCTACGATAACTGTCATCAGGTGTTCTGTTGTGCTGCCGCCGCCTTTGACTTCATAAGTCAGTTCAGGCACAGGGAATGTTTCCGGTTTGCCTGCTGTACCATTGGAATCCTTAGGTGTCAAAACGGCTTCCACGTTGGTTTCTACCTTATATTCGCCTTTTGCTTTCTGAGGATTTGTCAAATGTACATCGTAGGAGAACTGTGCAGGGGCAAAGTTTCCAACAGGCACATTGATGCTCCAAACAAAATGTTCTCGGGTTTCACCGTCTGCGTCTGCCACACCATCTGGATAATAAGTTACTACAAAATCGTAGTTACCATCTGCGATTTCACCCTTAAAGAAACCATAAGTAGTGCTTCCAGGGAATTCATCAGACTGGATCATTTCTTTATTCAGTTCTGCGCCACCAACAGTGATGGTCATATTTTCCAGATTTACAACGTCAAAGTTGTAGTCATTGCCCTTATTGTCTTTCCCCTGACCAATGATGTCGACAACCTGAGAGCCGGCATCCAGCAGGTAATAAATGTCATTCTGGATTGCATCAAAATCCAGAACTGCGCCATCATTCAGATAGTCTACAAAAGCTTTGCCCAAAGTATTTGCTGCGGAATTATCTGCAAACACAGCATAGCAGTGATAGTTTGCAGCTTCCAGTTCAGAATATACTTTGTCTGCTTCGTAAATTGCACGATCCAAGCAAAGGGCATGTGTCAAACTAGTTTCCCCTTGAGGTACATAAGGATCAGGAATATTTTCACCTGAAGGCGTTGAACCATATACATCGTAATCATGTGCATATGTATTTCCATCTTTTTCAACATTTTCATTTACTGCTGCATAATAAGTGTCCCAATCTCCGCCAGGAATTCCGTATTCACCGTCTACAAATCCATTTGCAACACACCAGCCGGAAGGAGAACCCCAAACACGACCGCCATCTGCATCCAGACCATTATAAATTGTCATCAGCGTTCCATTTTCCGCCAAGAACTGTCTGGTCAACCCATCTGTGATGACAATGACATATTTTCTGCTGTCTTCTACATCTTTGTCTGCTTCCAGCATTTTCTGTGCTTCCAAAAGACCTGCCTGCAAGTTGGTACCACTCTTGATTTTTCCATCTTTCAATCCGCTGTAAATCGCGCCGCCTTCTGCAATGGCTTCCTCTGTCAGTTCTGTCAGCTCACAAGAAACAACAGCTCTGCCTGCAAACTGTACCGCACCAACTTTGATAGATGCGCCTGTATCTTTCACACTTGCACCCAAATCCGCCAACATTGCCAGTGCCTCCGTTGTTACATCTTCTTCGCAGCTGGATTTATCCAGTACGAATACCACATCAGACACCAGTTCTTTTTCAGCGGAAGGCAGAGAAAGAGTTACTCTGGAGTTGAAATTGTTATCCAATTCTGTTGCGGTTTTGTCTTTGGAATGATCCCATGTGGGAGGTTCAGGAGGATCAACAGGGTCAACAGGATCGCCGTAAACCCATACAGCATAAACAGTTACATCTGTTTCCCCAACAGTCACTTTGTCCACTGTCGTAGGTTCACTGCCTTTTTCATAAATCACACCTTTTACAGTTTCATCGTTACTCCAGCCAGCAAATGTTACATATTTACCAGCGGCTTCTGCATGTGTAGGTGTTGTTGTGCTATCCAATGTAACTTCCGTATTTTTATTTACGGTTGCACTTGCAGGAGCTCCTGTGCCGCCATTTGCGTCATAGTTCAGCATAACTGTTCCTACAGGAGGTTCTTCCTTATAAGCCCATACGGCATAAACAGTTACATTTTCTTCTGCAATATCAATGGTTGTTACAGTTGCAGGCACGTTATCTTTTTCATACACCTGATTGATAACCGCTTCATCTGCACTCCAACCCTTGAATTCAACATCTCTGCCATCCACAGGTTCACGGGTAGGGGTTGTGTCTATGTTTAAAACATAATCCTCTGTATTTTTATTTACTGTCGCAGTTTCCGGAGCACCTGTACCGCCATTTGCGTCATAGGTCAGTGTAACGGTTTCTTCCACAGGTTCTTTTTTGGAAATTTCAATTTTCAGATAAGTATAAGGTATCAAACCAAACTTATCTTTCCCTTCGCTGACAGTTACCTGATAATCATCGTTTCCTGTCATGGGAATACTGATCTTTTCACTGGAACCAACCAATTTATCCTTCGCCAATACGATTTCAGAAATATCCCTTGCAGTTACACCTTTTGCATTGGTAGTGTACCAGAAATCGTTAATGGGTTCATATCCGCACAAACGATATCCATCTGTAAGATATTTCTCACTATAAAGACGTACCTGTTTGTTAAGGTTCAAACCTGGCAGGTTATTGAAGTCTGCTTCTGTTCCTTCATCCATATACACACGGATCGTACCATATACGGTATCCCAAAGATCTTTTTCGCCTGTATATGTCCAAATGCCAGTCAGTGTAACATCACCTGTAACTGTAAATTCTGTAACAATATTCTGGTCTTCATCATACCAGCCACTAAATTCGTAGTCCACTACAGGTTCGGGCACACTTTTTACTGTATAGGTTTCGCCTTCCTTCACAATATCCGCTTCTGGAGCCTGATAATCTGCGGGAATGTCACCTTGTACCACATAACTAACAATGCACTGGCCAGGATCTGGTTTTACTCTGAATGTCACATCAATGGTGTGAGGTGCAATGACATTTTCAAAGGTATATGTATAGGATTCTTCGTTTTTACCTTCCGCAATATCCTTGCCATCTACTGTAATGGTGTCAATGATATATCCGGTATCCGCTTTGATGTCAAATGCCTGACTTGTACCATATTCCACTTCTACAGGTTTGTCAGAACCGGAAATCGTGCCGTTTTCCCCAGCGGTTGCTGTGATGGTGGGGTTGAAATCCGCATAGATATTGTAGATAATCGGCTTTCCTGCCACTTCTCCATGTGTTGTCAGACGATTAACAGAAATGGTTGTATTCCCTTCTGTATAAGGATCACGCCAATTATCGCCTGAATTGGTAAAAGAATATCTTGTTCCAAACCACTCATCCTCACGGTTTCCTAAATCTTCACCATTTTGCAGCTGTTCATACCTCCAGGTATCAAATACCCACCCTTCATTTGTAGTGGCGGTGTATTCTCTGTAACCACTTCCTTGTGGGAAAGTAGTCTCAACTTTATTGATACCTGTCAGTTCAATATTACCAGCACCTTTTGTGGTAAATACATGAACTTGCGCATCGTTCACAAGGGCTCCAACCCCTGCTACCTCTTCGTAGCGTCCCTCTGGCTCCTTGGCCAATGCCATTGCCGGCAGCAAGCTGCACAGCATGACGAATGTCAACAGGAAGCTCAGCGTCTGCTTCACTTTGTTTCTCATTCTCTCACTCCTCCTTCATTTATGGTGCGGCAATGGTTCCGCACCCATACCCCGCATCTATGCGCAATACTTTTGCATAAACACTGTTCTGTCCAAGCAGATGACATGCTCAGACATGTTCTTTTCCTTTCTCTCCTCCTCTCTCTACGAAAACAAGCGTCCCTTTCGTGTATACAGAAGACAAAATCCCGTCTCCCGCGTTTTCCTGAGTCGCCTTCTGTTTCTTCTTGCCGATTGTCATCTTTGGTACTGGGTTCCCCTTTCTAACGAGAAAACCATTTATCAAGATAGGCGCTGCCAACCACACTGTTTGATAAAACTTGTCAGCAGTTCCTGATCTTACATCACTGACCAGAAGCAGACTTATCCTCCACAGATATGGGATCTTCATAGGTTTCCCAACCTGTCATCATTTCTTCTGCTTCCAAAAGCTTGTCATAATACTGCAGCAGCAGCATGGACACGTTGTCCTGCAGCTGTTTTTGTGTCTGTTCATAAAGCCGTAAAAGACATCTAGGATTTACCTTCTCCGGCGCCACATCTGCCATCTGACACAACTGCTTCATGGCTGCGTTGATGGTAATGCGATGAATGTTTGTTCCTCTTTGGGAGCGGAAAATGGCGCCATGTTCCATATTGCTGCGTTTGCAATAGTCCACCAATTCCCGCTGGAATGACCGTGGTATGACAACCTTTCTTTCCTGCCCATTGCCGCTGAAAATCCCGCTGCCTTTCTTTACGAAATCCACTGTCATTTGGGGCAGTTCCCAAATATGCAGACCTAATGTGCAAATGGACTTGATGATGAAATAAAGCTGCTCTTTTTTCTGCTGTTTTGCCGCCTGCAGCAAACGAATATACTCCCCACGCTGTAAAACGGTTTGTTCCGTATCTCCCAGCGGCATACAGGATACCTGCCAATTTCTTTCTCCCATAAAATGCAGATACTGATTCACCACTGCCAGCCTGCGGTTGATGGTACGCACTGCCAGCTTTCCTTCCTGCTGCATGGTGTTTTTCCATTGCTGCAAGGTGTTTTCCCGCAGCACATCCTCCGGCAAAAGTTCCTTTTGGAACTTCTGTAAAATCCGGCGATATTCCGCAATGGTTTCCGGTTTATTGCCAGATTTTATTTTTTCCTGCAAAAAGTCTTCAATTGTTTCCTCTGTAAACTTGATTTCTTCCATTTTTCTCACTCGTTATAACGAAATTCCCCTTCTGTC
>NZ_FRAH01000094.1 GCF_900142265.1 Anaerotignum lactatifermentans DSM 14214
GAGGAAGAAATAGAGTTTGTATTGAGTCATGAATGTTATCATGCATCACAAAATGACGTAGGACGAAAAGTTTTGATGATTGTGTTGAATTGTCTTAATTGGTTTAATCCGCTATTTTATTTCTTGAAAAATAATCTTTCTGCCTGGATGGAAATTGCTTGTGATGAAGCAGTAACTGAAAGATTTGATGGAAGGCAAAAGAGAAAGTATGCAGCTTTGATCATTAAGTCATTGGAGTTAGAAAATATACGCAATAAAAGTCATCTATATTGTGTATGTTATAGCGGCAATAATGTCAAACACTATAAAAGGAGGATTGTAGAAATTATGGGAGAGAAAAAGAGAAATGGCTTACATGGAAAGGTTTTTGTTTCGGCATTGGCAGTATTTTCTCTGACTTGCAGTAATGTGGTTGCAAAAGCAGCAGATATACCCATTAATCAGATGTTTTCAGAAAATGTTGCTGTTTTAGATGCAGATAAAACGGAAGTAGAAATAGTGCCAGTGGATGTACAGGACATTTTGGGGGATTTTCAATTTAAAACACCTGAAGGAAAATTTGAGGTATTTATGGGTGATTCAAGTAAGGATATTACACATGAGATTATTTATATAAACTCAGAAATTAAGTATATTGATGCAGAGGTCGAACCAAAGCATATCCATACAATAAAAGATGCTGTTATTAAGGTACATGAAAAACATAGGGATGGTTCTTGTACTACAACTTACTATGAAGGACGGCAATGTACTGGTTGTGGAGCAACATGGAAAGGTGATGTCATCCAGGTTTTAAGTAAGAAAATGGGGGAGTAATATGAAAAAAAAAGGCTTTATATTATTGTTGTTTGTTTTGGTTATATGTTCTTTGTGTTTTATCTATTTGTATGGAAAAAAAGAAAATGCAAATGTGGATATCAATACAGATGAAAAGATACTCCAGCTAAATGAAAGAATTAATATAAAAGGGCAGAACAAATCAACAGGAGAAGAAGTTCAGATAGAAACATTTGTCGAAAAGGTAGTGCTTAATTCAGATTCTATTGCGATTTTTTATCAATTTGAGAAATCGGAAGATATAGTTACATCCGGTATTAAAGATATTGAGGTTGTAATGAAAAATGGAGAAACATATGATTTGTGGAATGAATGTGACGATAAAACAATGTCTTATGATGAACAAGAGAAAAAAGCAACTACATATATTGTGTTTTCTAAACCCCTAGTCTTACAAGAAGTTGAGAAGATAAAGGTGTATGACAAATATTTAGATGTACCTTAAAACGTGAAAAGATGCTGTTATTAGAGCGACAAAACTGTTTTTGCGGTAGACTCGCTACATTGGCGGGCGATGGTGTAGTGACATATCAGTTGTATATAAGAAGCTATACTGAATTTGAAGTTTCCAGAGATTTGTATGCAAAGTTTAGTTACTAGTATCAAAATAGAATCAATTATATCAGAATAATTCTTTTTGTAAAATAGAAAAAGCAGTTTTTCTAACATAATATGATGACATTTGGAAATTCGATTGAAACAGCAAGGAGGTAACATAATGAAAAAAAGATTCACAGCACTGGCATTAGTTTCTACGTTGTCTATTGGAACGACAGTAACAGCATTAGCAGCTGAATCAGAAGTTCCTAGTTTGATGCAGCCAAATTCAGTTATCATTTATGATGAAGAAGGTAATCCATCTGTTGTTAGTGGCGGGTATGTAAATTCAAACAAGTTATCTGATAAAAATCAAATTACCGATTTTAATATTGATGATTATATGAGAAAGATACCTGCGGATGCAACAGTCGAAGAACGGGAAGCCATTGAAGAAGAGAATCAGGTCATCCGTGAGGCATTGGAAGATGTAAAAAATGGGAGACAGGCTGTGCAGAGTGATATTGAAATCATTCCTGGAATGAAAGTTATCTATGATGAAAACGGGAAACTTTATGATGTTTACTATGTAGACGATTTTTGTCCAGAGGGGTATACATTGCACGGAAATGCAGGGCATATGGAAAGTGATCATAAAGGCACTTCAAATAAACAAGCGAGAGCTACCACTGTAACTTGGGGAGATGATTATGTTAATACACTTGTGTATCAACCTAAGGATAAAAGCATTTTAGGGACTGGTAGAGCTACTTATTATGATGGATTGCAAGGAAATAGAAATAATCCTTTGAAAGATGGTGATGTTGCAACACAAATGGATTATGACTACTCTAGAAAGGGAGATCAACCTGTTGCAATTCGAAATCTTGATACGGACGAAGCATTTACATATTATCAAGCAGATGTAGGTAGATTACCTGATGCAGTAATTGATATTTGGGGTTTGAATAATTTAGAAGAACTTGCAGGTAAAGAAGGGGTTCGTTCTGTTCCGAATGTGAGATATTATCATAAGCTTTTCTCCGATCAGGATATTCCTAATTGGTAATCAAGAATTGGATATAGAGTCAAAAGAGAGCCGGTATAATTACCGGCTTTCCATATATTGGGAGGTATGTATAAATGAACATACAAGCAATGATTTTAACTGGAAGTATTATAGCCATTGGTACTACATTATATGGAGCGCCAACAACAGAAATTTCAAATGAAACAGAAAAGGAATATCTGCAAATTGTTACATTAAATTATAGGAACGGAGAAAATGATAGAGAGGGTATTCTTTTGGATTTATACGAATATTCTGTATCGGATAATAAAATGAAGGAAATTATAGAATTGCCTGTAGATCCAGGCTATCCTGTTGCATACTATGACCATAAAAGAGAAAAAGTTTTTTTTAGTGATGATCCGTATGGATATAATTATGATAATTTGTATGAATATGATTTTGAAACTGATAAAATAAAACAAGTGACTTTTGGGAAAAATATATTTAATGATATGTTTGTTGTTAGTGACAAAATGTATCTGAATGTAGCGCCTCAGTATTCTACAGTCATGAAACCCGCTATTTTTGATATGGATACATATGAAATTACATATTTAGATGCTGCGGACAATGATACGTGGTATACGTCGTTATCGTATAATTCCTTAACAGATAAACTTTTAACTATAACAAATTCTGATGATGAAATGAGAACAAATCGAGTAAGAAGTGTAACGCATATAAGACCGAAAAGCATAATTAGTTTTTCTCCAGAGTTCAAGGATTTTGAAGAACTTTATCATACAGAAGACTATGAGATATATCTTAGCCGTCAGTTTGATGAGAATCATATTTTAATGACTTATGATCAGTCAATGATGTCTTTAGAGCCGAGAAAATTAAAAATATTAGATATTAAAAGCAAAGAAGTTTCTGATTATGATATTCCTGGAATACATGAAGTGTACTCTTTTTATCCTCGGAATAATGGTGAAGGTATATATATTCTTGGAAGTAATAATGAAGGAGATTTTGATCTGTATTATTATGATATACAAAATCATTCTACACAAACAGTATTTCAGCCAGGAGAACTGCCAGACTCACATAGAAGTATCGTTGATTTTATATATTATGTGGAATGAAAGTTTTGAGAAAGTGAGTATGAATAGAAGTTAAGTAGCGGAGATAAACGAATGATAAATTGTAAAGGAGATTTTAATAAAGACACTAAGAATAGGTAAATAGTTTATAAATAAAGATTAGCTTTTATATATGTTCACATAAAATGATATACACATTTTTATCATTATAAGAGTATAAGAGTATAAGAGCGAACTTAATTCAGGGTTCTTCTTTTTTTCCTAGTTCATTGTTACAAACCTCTGACTTAAATTTGCCGATTACAAAGTTCAAATTTGAATCGGAGGGATATACATGAATGAATTAAAGCGAAAATATTTTGTTAGCAAAGAAGCTGTAGAAGTCAGCAAAGAAGTTTTTACAATCTATCATCAAATGGAAAGGCAGGAGCGCTATCAAATAGAAAGAGACCAAAAGAATGGATTGTTGCATTATGATGCCTGGGACACAGAAGATTTGAATGGAATCGAATATATAAGAGACAAAACTGTAAATGTCGAAGACACTGTAATTGAAAAATTAATATGTCAAAAAGCGATGCAAGCTGTAGAAAACTATGATAAACATGGTATTCTACAGCTTTTTCTTTTGGGTTTTACAGAAACGGAAATTGCACGAAAGATTGGAGTTTCACAGGCTTATGTAAATCAAACGAAAAATAAATTACGCAAAAAGATACAGACATATATGGAAAATGACATTTGTAATTAAATATTTTCAACAAAAGTGAAATTTATTTTGAAAAAAGGTTATAAAACCCCTTCTCATTTCGGCTTATAAGTGAGGGGTTTTTTTATTTGCCTCTGTGAACCTTGAAAACCGAATACCCAGCAATATAAATACATTACTCTGTTTCGCCCGAAAGGGACAAGCAGTACCATGCAGTGCGCCACAACGATTCGTTACAACAGAACGTGAAATAAACATATTCTTGAGAGAGGTTCATTAGTCTGTAATACATAATCCGAGCGATTTTGCTGTATGGGTATGATCTTTTGGAAGGATCAAATGCCATGACCGAAACAGAGCCACAATGATACTTCTGCCGAGTCCCAGACATCGCAAGGACGGCAGCCCGCATGACGGGGGAGGTGAAAAGCCTATGTGTGTAGCCAAGCACAGTTTATATTGCTGCCCAATGTCGGGGAAGTAGTGTCAAATACGGCAAATTTAAGTCAGAACAGTGTGCCGCTATTAAGCGGCACACATTTGTGACTTTTCATCAGAGAAAGAGTGGCTTTTTGATGAAAGGTCATAAATAGGAAAATAGTCATTAAGGGGGAAATTATATGTCAAAAGATCAGATGCAAAATGAAATCAGATATCAACTTTCTAAGGAGTTGTTGACGAGAATGCTGTTTCGAAATCTGATTACCGAAGAAGAATACAATCAGATTAAGAGTTTGAACCTGAAGACATTCCAGCCGGCAGAAGCAAAACTTTATGAAAAAAATAGTAGATGTGTCACTGAAAAGCAGGTATCCTTTGCTTGAAAAAAGGAGGGATACCATGGAAGTAAAACGGATAGATACTGCAGATGCGGAAATGAAGCAACAAAAGGTGAAAAATGTCTGTGCCTACTGTAGAGTCAGCACCAACATTCCGCACCAGAAAGGCTCTTATGAATCCCAGCTGGAGTATTATGAAAATATGATCCGCAGCAAAGCCGGCTGGAATTTCGCAGGCATTTATGCAGACTATGGTAAAAGCGGAACCAAGGAAAAAGGCAGAACGGATTTTATGCGTATGCTGGAAGACTGTGAAGCAGGAGAGATTGACATCATCTGTACGAAATCTATATCAAGATTCGCCAGAAACACAGTGGAATGTATACAGGTAGTGAGAAAGCTGAAAGAAATGCACATTGATGTGTACTTTGAAAAAGAAAGAATCTATACACTCTCAGAAAAAAGCGAATTGCTTCTCTCCATCTATTCGTCTGTAGCACAGGCAGAATCAGAGAGCATTTCCTCAAACCAGAAATGGAGCATACAAAAGAGGTTTCTGAATGGTACCTATATACTGCCCAATCCAGCATACGGCTACTATACCAATGAAAATGGATTGCTGGAGCTGGATCAAAAACGAGCAGTTGTTGTGAGATATATCTTTGATGAATATTTAGATGGAAAAGGGGTATGGCTCATTGCCAAAAGCCTGAATGCCCAGAAAATCCCTACCCGAACAGGCAAGAAAAATTGGATACCAGTTACAGTTTATACCATTCTGAAAAACAGTATTTACACAGGGGACTTGCTTCTTCAAAAGACATACAGCGAAGATGCGGTACCATTCGTCAGAAGAAAAAACCATGGGGAGTATCGTCAGGTGCTGATTGAAAATGACCATGAACCTATTGTCACCCATGAAGAATACGAAGCTGTTCAAAGAATGTTGAAACAAAAATCCAACAGAAGAAAAGAAAATCAAGAAGAACAGCCAGGAGAAGTATCGGAGTTTAAGGGGAAAGTCATTTGTGGTATCTGCGGCTCTTCATACAATCGTCAAGTGAAAAAAGACAGAACAGGCAAAAGCAATATTACATGGAGCTGTGCCAGACGCATACAAACAAAAGACTTGTGTGAAAATGATATTATCAAGGAAAGTCAGTTGGAGCAAGCCTTCAGAACTATGTGGAATAAGTTGTCAAATCACTGTGATGAGATACTGGTACCATTAGTGAACGAACTGGAGCAGTTACAGGAAACGCCTATGATCCAGGAACAGCTGGAACGATTGGACAAACAAATACAGGAACAAAAAAAGCAGAGGGAGATTCTCAGCCACTTGGCAAGTGGGGAGATGATCGACTCTGCTTTTTATATGGAACAGCAAAATATCATCAGCAAAAATCTGAAAGAGTACCAGAGAGCAAAAGAACAATGTCTTCGTAAATCCAGACAGAGAAAAGAACTGAAACAAACCAAAGAACTGGTCAAACAACTCAAAAAAGGACCGCAGTATCTGGAATCATACGATAAAACATTATTCCAAGCAATCGTAAAGCAGATTATTGTAAATCCAAATGAGCTGGTCTTCCAGCTAAAAAATGGGTTACAGCTGACAGAAAGAAGGGAAAAAGTATGAACAGAAAAGTGACAGTTTACGGATATCGGTTCACAGAAGGTATCTTACAGATAGCACCAGAACAAAGCCGAATAGTGCAGGAAATTTTCAGTGTATATAACAGCGGTGTTCCAGTATCCAGATTAAAAGACCATATTGAAGAACTGGAAATCAACCGAGTTAGACTCAGCGATATGCTTAGTGATAGAAGGTATCTGGGAAACGAGAACTTTCCACAAATCATTGATCAGGAATTGTTTGAAGCCGTACAGCAAAGGAAAAAAGAACGACGCAAAGCCATAGGCAAGGAACAGCCCTATATCTACAATAAAGAGCAGTTTCTACTGGGAAATAAAATGAAATGCGGAGAATGCGGCAGTGTGTATCACTGCTACAAGCATGGAGAGTTGTGGAGATGGGACTGCAGCAAACGTCTGGTAAAGGGAAGAGTCACCTGTAGAAATCAGCATATACAGGAAGAGCAGGTCAAGGAACTGTTTGTGCAGACAGTAGGGAATTTAGAAAAACATCCAGAACAGATTCGGAAAATCACTGTGTACGGAAGCAAAAGAAATATCCGCATACAGGCAGCAGAGCATGAAATAAAGCTTCTGAAAAATGACAGCGACCATAACATAGATGAATTGTTGAAGCTGATCTACAAAAGAGCATCCTTGCTATACGAAACTGCAGGTGATGGTGGAGCAGCATACTACACAAAGAAAATAGAGGACTTGATTCAGCAGCACAAAGAGCAGCCGGAAGAAAAAACATTCGATAAAGATTTATTCGATGCCATCATTGAAGCCATTACCATATACAAAGATGGCAGAGTGATATTCACACTGAAAAACGGAGCAGCGATGACGGAAACACTATGATAAAGAAAGGGGGCGTATTATGAGTATTACATATGAACGAAAAATCCAAGTCATTCCGCCGAAGATCAATATCCATACAGCGAAGAAACAGGAAGTAAAACGAATCCATGTTGCCGCATACTGCAGAGTCAGTACCGCACAAGAAGACCAGGAAACCAGCTATGAAGCACAAGTGGCATACTTTACCAAGCTAATTACAGAAAACCCCAGTTGGCAGTTAGCAGGGATTTATGCCGATGACGGTATCTCTGGAACGGATATGAAAAAAAGGGATAACTTCAATGCCATGATGGAAAGATGCCTGCAAAAGAACGGAGATATCGACCTGATTCTGACAAAATCCATCAGTCGATTTGCTAGAAATACAGTAGACTGCCTGTCTTGCATCAGAAAGCTGAAAGAACGAAATATCGCTATCTACTTCGAGAAAGAGCATATCAATACACTGGAATCCACAGGGGAACTGCTGATCACTATACTCAGCAGCCAGGCACAGGAAGAAAGTCGAAATATCAGTGAAAACGTGAAATGGGGCTTAAAACGAAAATATGAAAAAGGAGAGATGCTGGTCAGAAGAATGTTTGGATATGGCAAAGGCACAGATGGACAGATGTATATCATTCCAGAAGAAGCAGAAGTGGTACGATTGATTTACGGGAAATATTTGGAGGGGGAAAGCCTAAACGGTATTGCCCGATTACTGAAAGAAAAAGGTATCAAAACAATCAGGGGCAACACCCAATGGAATGTGAATTCAATCCGTACTATCCTGATTAACGAGAAGTACATCGGTGATGCCATGGCACAAAAGACCTTCACAACAGATTATCTGACCAAAGCACGAAAAGAGAATCAAGGAGAACTTCAAAAATACTATGTGGAAAATGCTCATGAAGCAATTATTCCAAGAGAGGTATTCTATAAAGTTCAGGAAGAACTGCACCAGCGTGCAAATATTTATAAGAAATCAAGCAAACAGGAAAAAGAAGCAAAAGGCAAGCATAGCGGAAAATACGCCTTATCCAAGATTACCATTTGCAAAGAGTGCGGATGTGAGTACCGCAGACAAATCTGGTCTAAGTATGGGGAAAAGAAAGCCGTATGGAGATGTGAAAACAGACTGAGAAATGGGACAAGATACTGCAAGGATTCCCCCACCATAGAGGAAAGCGTATTACATAGAGCTGTGTTGCACGCCATCAATCAGGTTCTTGAAAACAAAGATGAATTCGTCCAGACACTCAGAAAAAATGTAGTTACAGCACTGACGCATGGTACAGAGGATTCCGAATATGCCAAAGAAAAGAAAAAACTGCAAAAAGCAATGGCAGAGCTGATACAGCAGCAAGCCCAGAAGAACGGGGATAAAACTGCCTTTGAGGAACGCTGTCAGGCGATTACAGCACAGATAGAAGCGTTGGAAATGGAGCAGATCAAAGCAGCCTGCATAGGCGAGAAAAGCAGAAAGATGGAAGATATCAAGGGCTTTCTGGACAAAATAGACTGTGTACTGACAGAATATGATGATAAGCTGGTGCGCCAGCTGATTCAGAATATCAAGGTGGTGAATACAAGGAAGATAGAGGTCGTATTTAAATCTGGAATTACAGTTGAGGAAATGCTTCCAGAATATTATTAAATGTATGATGATGGAGAAAAAGGTTGGTGGTTGTTTCAAAGTTAAAAACAGACACCAACAATTGTATAAAGTTTTTTGCTTTTTTGTCAAGATATGTGATAAAATGATAAATATAGATTAAGATAGAGTGTTTTTATATTATTTACAGAAGAAAAATAATATTCGAAAAATACCCATGGAATTTAGCCATATACTTCTGTGAAATTTTGTCCTTTTTCTGTTGATGTTCTATATAACAATAGTTTATGATACGAAGCAAATTGTATATTGGTATATGAACAAAACTACACATGAAATATAACATGAAACAGGTGGTATTGAAATCCGATGATAAGAAGTGGACTATAGTCAATAAAGTGGACACAATTTATAAAGAAAAGTGCCGAGTACAGCTGCTTAGTGCTGTGCCCAGTACCATTCTTCTTTTTCATTTGGTGTCATCATTCCGAGAGAACTATGCGGTCTCTTGGCATTATAGAATCCTTCGATGTATTCGAATACAGATAACCGGAGTTCCTGCAGAGAATGATATGTTTTACGGTTAACTTCTTCTTTTTTGAGGTACTTGAAGAAACATTCACAGCAGGCATTATCGAAAGGATATCCTTTCTTGGAAAATGACTGTACAACATTCAGAGAATCCAATAACTGCCGGAATGCAAATGCAGTATATTGTGTTCCTCTGTCAGAATGAACATGAGACCTAATGGTGCGTTTCGTTTTTTATAAGCTTTTTTGAACGCTGTCATGACCAGATCAACATCTGGTTTTCCTGAGATATTCTAGGAGATGATTTTGCGGGAAAAAAGGTCCATTACAATGCAAAGATAGTACCATTTACCGGCTGTTTTGATGTATGTAAAATCACTAACCCAGACAAGATTAGGAGCCTTTTGGTTGAAATCCTGTTGGAGATGATTGATGCATTGGCCGTTTT
>NZ_FRAH01000076.1 GCF_900142265.1 Anaerotignum lactatifermentans DSM 14214
GATATGGTGGTATACTTACTAACATATGGATATGGTCTGGGCAAGCTTGTGCTTCAAGAATCTCAACTTTCTTTTCTTCGCACAATTTTCTAATTATTTGTCCTATATCTGCTCTTAATTCTTTGTATATCACTTTTCTTCTATATTTCGGTGCAAATACGATATGATATTGGCATCTGTATTTAGAATGTGCTGTATTTTTTATTTCATTTTTCATGTCAAAAACCTCCTGATTTGTTTTAGTAATGCGGTCGCCAAACCTTCATTCTAAAATTATAATCAGGAGGTTTTATATACTAAAGTATTTTATTTACCCCTAGTAGAACTAGGGGTTTTGTTAAGCTAAAGCACCCAAAGAAAAAGCAGAGGATGTTTTCACATTCTCTGCTTCATCTATGATTCTGATTTGTTCTGCTTCGGAGAGGAAGAAACTCAGCTGTGAATAAGCTCCGCCATCAGAATCTCCTCGGCCTGTGCTTTGCAGGTGTTCATCAGGCCCACCCAGCGCATCGGGTCGCTGGCTTTCAGCTGCTCCGTCGCGCCCGCGTCTTTCGCCAGCTGGGGCATCATCTGCTCCAGACGGCTCTGCGCTGTCTCGTCGATCTCGATGAGGTGCGGGTACAGCTTCTCGGTCAGCAGCAGCTGATTGTAAATCAGGGGCCGGTGTTCCTTCAGGTACGCTTTCCGCATCCTGCCGTACTTGCCCAGGGGCTTCTCCGGCTGTTCGGTCAGCTTCAGGTCGGGAATCTGATAATCTCCGTTCATCGTGTAAGTCAGGCTGTTCTCCATGTGTAACGCTCCTTTCCGCGAGTTGCTCGCGCTCATAGATCTGGATGGTGACGCCGATCTGCCGCAAAACCTGCTGGTTAATCTGGCTGACCGCCGCGCCCAACGCCCCAACCGTGGCCGGGGTATTGAAATCGAAAATCGGCATGAAGTCCTCATGCTGGAAATATTGTTCCGTATCCAGCCCACAGCGAGACATCAGGGCATAGGCGATACTGACGGTGGCGGCGGACTTAAATTGGACTTCGATGTTGTAATCATCGTACTCCGCCAGGAACGAACCGTCAACGATATAGCGGAAATCTCTCTGATGATCGTCCCAATACTCACTCGCCAGCTTTCCGGCTACATCCGTGAGCTGCTGGGCGAGATTGTCACCGGCAACGCCGTAGTTTTGCTCCAGCATGGCCGACACAGGCCCAATGTGCTGTTCTTCCAGCTGCCACAACCAGGGTGTACGGGAATGTTCACGGGTGCCGGTATCGGAAATATCGAACACATAGCGCAGGCGAAGCTTGTCGCCGGAATCGTCCACCAGGGCAATACCCTTGGAGCCACGGCGCACATACCGTCCCATTTTTTCATTCCACAGGTCATACTCGGCGCAGGCGGTGGCATCCGGGCGCTGGGCGTAAATCATCATTTGCTCGTGGAATGGGTATTTATAAAGGCGGGCGGCGGTGGTGAGAAAAGCCGTCCACTCCTTCCAGCTGCCTACAAGCTGGGTCGATACCTGTTCGGCCATCTGCCGGTAAAATTCAGCTTTGGATGGCATGGTTTTCTGTCCTCCCTTCATGTTGAATAGAAATGGGACGGCATATCAGGCCGTCCCATCAGGTCTTTATGTGTGTTTTTTACTCGTCGAAATCTGGGTACAGCTCCAGTTCGGCAAACTCGGTGTCGTTCATAGCTTGGAGTTTACCCAGGGCGCTGTCCGTCAGTTCCCGCAGCTCGGCTTCCTCCGGCGAAAGCTCACCGCGCATCTCCGTCAGAGCGTCGATCAGCCCGGTGCGGCTGCCGGTGTTGTAGATGCAAAGAAGGTTCGTTTCCTCAAAGGTGAAGTTGTTCATATCAAAGCTCCCTTTCCGCGCTCTTTTTTTGCGCTGTCTTTTTGTGTTCCGTCTTGGGCTGGCTTTTCAGCTGCTCCATTACGGACTTTTTCTTTTCCCGTTCCTCTCGATGGACGGCTGCTGCCAAGTCCATAAGAGAAATGGGCTGACCACTGCGGGCCTGTTGTTCCAGCTGGGCCACTGTCGGCTCCTTTGGGCCGTTATTGATGATACCGTCGATCATGCCGTAATCATCTTCCACCGTCATTTCCGCATTTCTCAGCGAATTTTCCGGCAAGAAACCTTGCACCTGGGTGAAACCAACACTGTCGCAGTAATGACAGGATACCTGACCATTCTGCTTGATGGCAACGATGTCACTGACGCTCATAGACGGGCTGTGAAAATCCACCGGCTTTTGCAGATTGAACTGCTCATACAGCCTTTCCAGCTGCTCCATAGTGCTGCCGGAACCGTCCAGAGGGGCGGTATAGATAAGGTCATAGTTACTCCGCTCTACGGACAGATTGTGCGATTGCAGCCAATCCAGATTCATAAAACGCACATTCTGCGGGTCATCCTTGCTCACCTGATAAATAGCAAAACAATTTCCCTCATGGGAAAGAAACGCCTGTTCCCGTTCCAACTGCCGATCCTGTCGTTCCAAAACTTTTTCGTGAAAGTCCGGGCTTTGCTCCCATTCCTCGCGGGACACAGCAAAGATACCGTCATGGGCGTCCAGGTCGGCAGTGTCAAAGGCCATTTCCGGGTTTTCACCCTCCTGGACGATATAAACGGTCAGGTCTCGCTCCATCAGCTCATAGGCTCGCTCTTTGGAGAGGGGCAGAAGGTCACCGTCCAGGTAGCCGCATTTCTCCAGATCATCCTGAGTCAGTGCCGGGTCCGGCATGGGATACTCGTCCAACGCCTGCTCCTGGGCATCCGGCAGCTGGGTGGCGGCAGCTTCTGTGGTCTGCTGGCTGACCTGTTCCTGCATCTGGTGGTAAGCCGCCTCCTGCAAAGTCTCGATCATGGACAGCGGCGCATACTTGATGGACTTGCCGCCCATCCCCAGGTCCTCGCAGATATGGCTAACCGCTGTGGAACGGCCCATATCCGGCCCGTCCAACTGGCCGCCGTCCATCTGCTTCATGGTTGCCACATCGTAGAGCGTGTAGTCCCAGCCGGTGTCGCAGGGCTGAACATGAAGGTAGCTGGTATCATCCAGCACCAACAGGGCCTCCCGGTACTCGGCGCTGGGCTGGACACTTTCGGTATTTTCCGGCTCGGTCAGCTGTTCCGGTTCAGTCATCGGCACCAGCTGATCCAAGCGTCCCATAAGCTCGGCAGCTTTTTGGGTGGTTTCATCCGGTTCATCCTCGTTCACGATATTCTGGAGCCATTCGCGTACACCGCTGGCATCTCCGCTTCGGAGTGTGGCAGTCAGTTCGTGCAGTGCGTCCTCACGGCTATCTGCATTGTTCCGATACTCATAAGGGTCATAATCGAAAGTGAACTGGTCGATGTCTGCTGCCAGCTGCTCGATAGAGTCCTGCTGCGGTTCCGTGGCGGCAGTCAGGTCAATGCCGCGCTCCTTGCAGATTTCCTTGTAGTTGCGCTCGATGTCGTTAATCAGCTCGCAGGAAGTCTTGTTGATGGTCTCCAGACTGGCCCGCAGCTCCTTCAGCTCCTTGTCCTTCGACCAGGAAGCGATGTAGCCAAAACTGTTCTCGCCGGTCTGGATGCCGAAATACTGGCAAACCGCATAAGAAATGCTCTCGGCCTCCACTTCCTCGGTGTTGCGGTTCTTGGCGGCCTGTTTCACCGCCGTCAGATCTTCCTCCACTTCCAACCGCCACTCAAACCGATTCTCGTCCACATAGCGCCAGCCTTCCTCGGCGGCGGCCTGTTCCGCCTCTGCTTCGGTGGCGAAGTCCAGACGGAAGTCATGCTTGGTGCCGCCCTCGCTCACCATCACGATCTTCCAGGTCGGCTCCGCTTCGTACTTTTTGGGGTCGTGGAGCTTACTGTGCGCGGTCTCATGGACAGCGGCGGAAACAGTCTGCACCTCGCTCATGCCTTCCCGGATGGCGATCCGCTGCTGGTCAGAGGAGAAATAGCCGTCCATGTTCTCGGCCATCGGCTCAAACTCGATGGGAACCGGAGCCGAGCGGCGCAGAGCTTCCATGAAAGCCTCATAGTGCGGCACCGTCCCGGACAGGCTGGAGGCCAGCTCTGGCAGGGGCTTTCCGTCCGTCTGGCTCACATCGAACACCTTCACCGGACGGAACATGGGGATTTCAATTTCTTTTTCCTCCATGACCGCCTTGCCATCCGCGTCCAGGATGGGTGCATGAGTATCCGGGTCGCGCTTCATTTCCTCGATCTTCTTTTTGTAGGGCGTGGGGGCAATGATGGTGATACCATGCTCACCCTTTTTCACATGGCGCTCAAACTGATTTTTCCACTTGTTGAACCCGGCCACCAGGGTGGCGTCCGGGCGCTGCATATAGATGAGCATGGTGTTGTTGACGGAGTAGCGGTGGAACTTGGACATGACGGACAGATAGCGCATATACTTCTCGCTCTCAAACAGTTCCTTGATACCCTGTTCAATGCCCGCTGTGATCTCTTGTAACCGTTCTCGATTGGTGGTCTTATCAGCCATGAATTTCACTCTCCTTTCCAATTTGGCTATTTCTGATTGATGTTCGGCAATCCACAGCTTTTGCTCCTCCGGGCTGTTCTCCAGAAAAAAATCCAGCAGATAGCCCACATAGTCCTTTTTCTGGATTGCCTCCATGAATCGGGGATGTGGATTTTCCTCCGGTGTTTTGGGTGTGTAGTCCGTTTCCCACTTGCGGAGCAAATGAAAGTAGTCGGCCAGGACACGAAAGGCATGGTCTCGGTCCTCCTTGAATTTCTGCGCCTCGGATTTCTGGCGGACATGGCGTCGCCGGGGAGGGGCCTGACTGTCATAAGCCAGGCCAAAATCCTGGGCCAGCTTCTCGGCGGCCTCTTTGGGGGACAGATTGTAGAGCCTCGCTGTGAAGTCAATCACATCGCCGGTGGCTCCGCAGCCAAAGCAATAAAAATATTCCTCGTTCAGCTTCATGCTGGGATTTTTGTCATCGTGGAAGGGACAACAGGCCATGCCGCTCCGGTTGACCTCGATTCCGTACATCTGCGCTGCTTCTCGGACGGTGATGGACTGCTTGACAGCCTCAAAGACACTTTCAGCCATGCTTACTCATTGCCTTTCTTGGGGGTGGGCGGCCTGTATCCGGCAGCCTTGGCCAGTTCACTGGCTGCCTTACGGCGCTCGGCGCTGTAAGGTTCCCGGACGGACACACAGCGTTTGGGAACGAGAAAGGTCTGGCGGTCCTTTTTCACAATCTGGTCCGGGTATTTCTCTGCCAGTCGCCGCAGCTTCTCCAGCAGCCGGGGGTCATGGGTATAGACCTCGGCGGTGGCTTCGGCCTGGTTGTAGAGGATGATGGTTTCCTGTTCATAGCGTGAGAGCTTCATCGTTTGCCACCTTTCTGCTGGTCAAACTCCAGCTTGAAGTTGGCGTACTGCCCATCATCCGCCAACACCACAGTGGCATCGTAGGTCTTGCCGGTTTTCTCGGAGTACAAGCCCCTCACATGAGCGCGGCCATCTTTGAGCAGTGCCGTTACGATGGCTTTGGTAGGTTGCTTGTGCTTCATCTCCCACCACTTGTTGTTTTTCCAAATTGCAAATTTGCAAGATTCTGTCTGACAGAAGAAGCCTTTTTGCATTTCTGCAACCTCTCCGCCACAGCGGGGGCATTTGCCCACCACTTCGTGGGAAGGGCTGAACAAATACTCCGTTCCCTTGATAGCTTGATAGGTTCCCACAAGTTCTTTGAGCATGGCACTAATCCCAGCCATGAAATCCTCCGGGGCCAGCTCGCCACGCTCGATCTCACCCAGCCGGTACTCCCACTCAGCAGTCAGAAGGGGCGATTGCAGCTGCTCCGGCAACACGGTGATAAGGGATACCGCGTCATGGGATGGCATGAGCTGCACGGTTTTCTTGCTCTTTTTGCGCTCCAAAAAGCCGGTGGAAACCAGCTTTTCCAGAATCCCGGCGCGGGTGGCCGGGGTCCCCAGGCCCTTGCGCTCGGCATCCTCCGGCATATCGTCCTTCCCGGCAGTCTCCATTGCGGAGAGTAGCGTATCTTCGGTGAAGTGCTTGGGCGGGGTGGTCTTGCCCTCCTTGACGGTAGCACCAGAAAGGGGCAGCGTCTGACCTTCAGACAGCTCAGGCAGAGCCTTGTCCTCGGGTTCTTTGTCCTGCTCCACATTCTTCAGCCCTGCGCGATAGGCAGCGTCCAGCGCCCGCCAGCCGTAATTTTTCACTGTGCGGCCTTTGGCAGTAAACTCCGCTCCGGCGCACTCGACAACAACGGCGGTTTCCGCAAAGGTATAGGGCTGGGCCACGGCGCACAGCAGGCGCAGAGCCACCAACTCCAGCACCGCCTTTTCGCCCACCGGCAGGCCGGACAGGTCCGCGCCCTGGAGGTTGCGGGTAGGGATCACTGCATGATGGTCGGTCACTTTCTTGTCGTTGACAATCTGGGCGGCATTGCAGGCAATCTCCATGCCATTGGAAAAGGGCATCGCCCCGGCAGTGAGCTGGACCAGCTCCGGTAGACTCGCCGCCATATCCGAAGTCAGATAGCGGCTGTCCGTCCGAGGGTAGGTACAGAGCTTCTTTTCATACAAATTTTGCAGGTAGTCCAGGGTTTGCTGGGCGGTGAACCCCAGCAGCCGGTTGGCGTCCCGTTGGAGGGTGGTCAGGTCATAGAGGGCGGGCGGCTTCTCGGATTTGTTTTTGCGCCCCACTTTTTTCACTGTGGCAGCCGCACCTTGGCAGGCCGTTTTCAGCTGTTGGGCGGCAGCCTTGTCTGCCATGCGCTCCCCGGAAACGGTGAAACCGGGCAGCTCCAGTGTGACCGTGTAGAATGGCACCGGCTTGAAGGTGTCGATCTCGGCTTCTCGCTGGACAATGAGGGCCAGCGTCGGGGACATGACACGTCCGATGTTGAGGGTCCGGTGGTACAGCACGGAAAACAGCCGGGTGGCATTGATACCCACCAGCCAGTCCGCTTTGGCGCGGCAGAGGGCCGCATCCCGCAGGCCGTCATAGTCTGCACCGGGGCGCAGGTTTGCAAAGCCCTCCCGGATGGCGGAATCCTCCATTGAGGAAATCCAGAGCCGCTTCATGGGCTTCTGGCAGCCCGCCAGCTCATAGACGCTGCGGAAGATCAGCTCCCCCTCGCGTCCGGCGTCGCAGGCGTTTACCACTTCGGTCACATCCGGGGCGTTCATCAGCTGCTTCAGCACATCAAACTGTTTCTTCTTGTCCTTGCTCACCACCATCTGCCAGGGTTCCGGCAGAATGGGCAGATCGTCATAGCGCCACTTGGCGTAGTCCGGGTTATAAGCGTCGGCGTCGGCCAGACCAGCCAGATGGCCCACACACCAGCTGACCCGCCAGCCGCCGCCCTCCAGATAGCCGTCCTTGCGGGCGGTGGCCCCAATCACGGCGGCCAGACTTTGGGCAACGGACGGTTTCTCAGCGATCACCAGCTTCATGGTTTTTCATCCTCCTTTCCCGCAGCCATGCGGTCAGCTGCCGGTGGCAGAATCCCACGCAGGGCTGACCGTCACGGTAATTTCCGCAGCCATAACAGGGGTGGCCGGGAGATAAAGTAGGAGGACGGGAAGTTTCCTTCCCGCCCTCCGGCCTGCGTGTCATCATGCGTTCATAGGGGCTGTCGGTGAAGCGGGTCAAACCGTCTTGTCCTCGCTTTCCTCGTCGCCGCCCCCGTCAGCGTCCGGCTCGTCAGATTCCTCGGTCTCCCAGGAGTCCTCGTCCTCCTGATCGGTATCATCCTCGCCGTAGTCATAATCGTCCAAATTGTCGTTGCCCTTGGTCTTGGGTCTGCTTTTTACCAGCTTAAAGTAGGCAAAAGCGCCGCCGCCACCCATCAGAGCCAGCACCGCCAAAAGAATGGCCGGATTCAGTCCTGCGGGTTTCTGCGCCGGTTCTTCCGGTTCCGGGGTTTCTTCCGGGGTCTCCGGTTCCGGCTCCTTACCCGTGCAGGCGCTCATATTGGTGGCACACACCGGGCAGGCCGTATTCACCGCACCGGCCACACATTTCTCCGTACAGGTACAGGTGGCGGGCTGCTCCTGGGTGGTCTGACCGTCCTCCATCAGCGCCATCAGGTCCGCCTCGTCCACCTGGTTTAAGAAGTGGACAGCGGTTTCCTTGTCCTCGTTGGCCCGGTCAATGAGGATGTAGAAGTAGTTGCCTGCCTTGGTGGTGACGGTGATGAGCTGCTTGTTGTCGCCGAAATCATCCACCAGGGCGGCGTTGCCATCCGGGGTCAGGGCCGGACTGTCCTCGGTTTCCTCCACGACCACATTGCTGTCGTTGGTGGCATCCTCCGCCGGAAGTTCTTCCGTTCCCTGGGCAAAGGCAGTCACGGAAAGGCCCATCATCAGCACCAGGGCGGCGCAGAGGGCCGAAAGGGTTTTGAAAATTTTCTTATTCTTCATGGTCGGTATCCTCCTGTTCGTTGTAGTTGGCGGAGGCAGCGGCCATGCCAGGGACCGTACCACCGGAGAGCATGGCGTTCAGCTGCTCCGGGGTCAGCCGCAGGGCGCGCACCATCTGAACGATTTCCAGGTTCTCCGCCTCGGTTTTCTGCGCCTCCAGGGTTTTCAGCTTGTCCTGGTACTCCGCGATCTTCTCGCGGACCTTGGCAATCTCCTGGTCAATGCGCTGGATTTTGTTCTTAGCCATTTCAATCACTCCTTTTCTCATAAATCGGCCTTACCAGTTCATCAGGCCGTAGCCCTTGATGCACTCGTAGGACAGGGAATAACTCTTGATCTTGCAGGCGTCGCCAGAATTGCCCTCCACGGTGTAGACCCGGCTGCCGTCTGTGCCGACCACAAGGCCCACATGGTCGGCGCTGCCATCCAGGTCCCAGTCAAAGAAGATGGCGTCGCCGGGGGCGATATTGGCGTAATCACGCCCGCCCCATTGTCCGTGAGACTGGAACCACGGAATACCCTGGGACTGGCAGGCGGCAAAGCGCGGCTCGGACAGCCCCATCTGGCCGTAGCACCAGGACACGAAGCAGGCGCACCATTCCACACGGGAATTGAAGCCGTACCAGCTCCAGTAGGGCTGACCGCCCACATTGCCCACCTGACTTTTGGCTATGTCCACCACGGCCTGATTGCCGGGGCGGGTGCCGTTGACGAATACCACGCCGGTCAGGTCCTCGGAGTTGCTCGTATCCGGGGAGCCGCCGCCGAAGATCAGCGGCTTGTTGCCCAGCGTCTGCCGGTACACCTGGTACATTTCCAGCTGTTCCGGGGTTAGCAGCTCCGAAGCCACGGAAGATATGGGCTTGCTGGTGAGCTTCACATTCAGAATGTAATACTCATACGGGACTTCCTCGGTGGTCGTCTCGCCGGTCACGGGGTCCGTGGAAGTTTCGGTGCGGTATCGTATCTCCACTTCCTCGGTAAGCGTCAGTTCATACTGTGCGTCGAACACGCGCTCCAGCTCGGCCTGGGCGCTCTGCCGGGTATAGCCTTGCAGCACGGCGGACAGGTAGGCTGCCAGCTCATGGGGGTCATGCCCGATCATATCCAGGTCATAGCGGTACTCGTCATACCCCGGATGGCTGCTTTCGATGTTGTCGATCTCGGCTTGCAGCGCCGTTTCTTTGGCAGCGTAGTCGGCCTCCACCGCCACCAGCTCAGGATCATCCGACGGGTAGGTGGTGCCGGACACCACGGAACCGATACTCTGCGCCATCATGGAGCAGGAGGACATGGTGTTGAGCAGCATACAGACCAGCAGGAAGATCGCACCCGCAATCAAAAAGCCCTTTTTGTGGCGCATGACGAATGCCCCGGCCTCCTGTGCCTTTTCCTTGACCGTCTTGGCGGCCTTGCCGGTCTTTTGGGCTGTGCTTGCGGTATTCCCGGCAGCTTGACCGGCGCGCTTGGCGGCAGCGTATTCCTTTTTGATGGCCTGTTTCTGCTGCCAGCGGGAGATGGGGTTGCTGGCAAGCTGGGGATTTTCCCGCAGGGACTTCTGATACAAGGCGTTCACATTGGCCTTCTCCAGCTTCTGCTCGGCCTGGGCCGCCTTGCGGTAGGGCTTCAACTTGTGGCTGCGGTAGCCTTCCCGTGCAAGCCTAACGCCGGTCTCGGCAGCCTCCTCGGACTTGTGGGCGCTCTCCACGCCCACATTGTCCTGTTCGGTCTCCCGGATTTCCTTGTGGAGCTTCCCCAGAGCGGCATTGGCGGGGGTATCCCGCACCGCATGGGACAATTTGGAGGGCGGCTTCTTCTTGTCCTCCAGCACCAGCTTGGTGGTCACTTTGCCGGTCTCCGGGTCCACCGTCTTTTGCCGGACCTGCTTTTTGGGGATTTTGGCCTGCGCCTTGTCTGCTTTGGCGGCGGCCTTGTCCGCCTTACGGATGGGCTTCTCCAGAGCCGGGTCAGCCCGTTCCTCGTCCGTAAAGCGCAGGCGCGGTTCCTTATTCAAACCATTCCCCCAACATGAGGGAGGCCGTCATGTAGCGCAGCTCCACATAGACGGCCAGCCCCACAGGGTCACGGGAGGGGTGCTGAAGCAGATGGGCGTAGATCTGCGCCACCACATTGGCCAGCAGCTCGGACTGCCCGCCCTCGAAGATGACGATGGCCGGGACGCCGTTCATGGCGCACCAGATTTCCGTCAGGCGCAGCAGGCCCGCTTCGCCGTCCTCGTTCAGCTCCGCAGCCTGATCCGCCGCCGTGCGGGTCTCGCTGACGGCATCGGCCAGCTCGGTGAGCAGCTGGGTGCGCTCACCCTCCAGGGCATCGTCAAAAAACATCATGGTATTCAGTTCGGTGTTGGGTTTCATGGTCATTCATCCTCCTTTTTCAGTTCCTGGGGTTTGGTGGTCATAATGCGGTACAGCTCGGTGTTCTTGGGGAAATGGTCCACGAAAGGCAGGATCGTGGAGCCATAGAACAGCAGGCCCTCGCCCTCGCTGGAGTGGGTCACATAGGAAAGCTGGTGAGGGGAAATGCCCAGCTGCTTGGCGAGAATCTGCCGGTCCCCGCCCGCCTGGTTGAGCATATACACGAAGTCGGAGTTCTCAAAGATGTTCTCCACCTCGCGGGAAGAAAGCAAGTCTTTGACATTCTGCGTGATGCCGGTGGGGATGCCGCCCCATTTTCTGAACCGCTTCCAAATCTCCACCGTGTAGGCGGCGGTCTGTTCCTCTTTCAGCAGCAGGTGCATCTCGTCGATGTAGTAACGGGTGGATTTGTGGGCAGCACGGTTGATGGTAACGCGGTTCCACACTTGGTCCTGGACCACCAGCATACCGATCTTTTTCAGCTGCTTGCCCAGCTCCTTGATGTCGTAGCAGACGATACGGTTGTTGATGTCCACATTGCTCTGATGGTTAAACACATTGAGGGAGCCGGTCACATAGATTTCCAGCGCCGTGGCGATGTACTGCGCCTCTTTCTCGTCCTGCGCCCGCAGCAGGTTGTAGAGGTCCTCCAGGATGGGCATATTCTCCGGGCGGGGGTCATTGAGATAGTCCTGATACACCAGCCGCACACAGCGGTCAATGATGGTTTTCTGAACCGGCTGCAAGCCCTCTTTGCCGCCTACGATCAGCTCGCACAGAGACAGGATGAAGTCGGACTTGAGAGACAGCGGACTTTCATCGTCCGAGTAGTCCAGGTTCAAATCCATAGGGTTAATGTAATTGCTGCTGGTGGGCGAAATCTTGATGACCTGCCCATGCAGGCGCTCCACCAAGGGCGCGTACTCGGCCTCCGGGTCGCAGATAATGATGTCATCATTGGTGAGCAGGAAACAGTTGGCGATCTCGCGCTTGGCGCTGAAGGACTTGCCGGAACCAGGGGTGCCGAGAATCAGTCCATTGGGGTTTTTCAGCAGCTTGCGGTCCACCATGATGAGGTTGTTGGACAGGGCGTTGATACCGTAGTACAGCGCCTCTTTGCCGTTCTGGAAAAGCTCCTGGGTGGTGAACGGAACAAAGATAGCCGTGGAACTGGTGGTCAGCCCCCGCTGAATCTCGATCTGATTGAGGCCCAAGGGCAGCGCAGACATCAGCCCTTCTTCCTGCTGGAAGTCAAGCCTTGTCAGCTGGCAGTTGTACTTCTGTGCGATGGAACTGGCCTGGAACACATTGTTGCCCAGCTGCCGGGGATTGTCCGCCGTGTTCAGCACCAGGAAGGTCACAAGGAACATTCGCTCGTTTCGGCTCTGCAAATCCTGCAAGAGCTTCTTGGCCTCGGCACCGTAGGTGGCAAGGTCGGAGGGAATGATGTCCATGTCATATCCGGCGCGGACGGCTTTTTTCTGTTCCTCAATTTTGGATTTATCCAGGTCGGTGATTTTCCGCTTGACCGTCTTGATGGCCTTGATCTGATCTACGGACTGGATATGCAGGCTGACGATCAGAGAGCTTTCCATATCCAGAAAATCCGCCAGCATCCGGTCATTCAGCTCCGGGGCGAGGATCTGCAAAAAAGAAACAGCCCCGTATTTTTTACCCATACGGAACTGTTTGCCGGTGCGGAACTCGAAGCCGGACGGCGCGATGAAATCCTTGGTGGACAGACCGGACGGAGCCAGCCAGTCCCATTCAAAGCGGAACGGCACCTGTTCATCCATGTGGAAAATGCCGTGAAGCTGTGCCAGCCGCGCCTTGCCGTCCAGGGTCTCGGCGGCCACGCCCAGGCGTTTGAAGTTGTTGAGAATGTCGGTCTCAATGCGCTCCAGACGGGGCTTGGCGGCCTTGAGGCTGTCGGCGTCGATGCCGAAAGTCAGGTACTTGGTCTTGATAAGACCGTTGTTGCCTCTTGCCAGCTGGTTTTGCAGCATGGTGGTGTACTCCACCCGGATGCTGTCAAAATCATCCCCCTGGAGAGGAATGTTGATGGCGCGGGCAAAGGTCTCCTCAGAGGCTGCCAGGTTCAAAAAGGACAGCTGGAACTGAATGGAGCTGTCGAAGTAGTTGAGGAAATCGCACCAGCCCTCGAAGATCGCTGTCTTGTCCTCGTTCTGCGAGAGCTGATAGTTGATGTCCTGGAATTGGATGGTCTTTGTGTAGTGGCTGCCTGCCACACGGCAGATGCCGTCCGGCCACATCCGTTCATAGGGGATACTGTCCTGAGCCGATTTTTTCTTTTTGTCTGTGCGATTGGCACGGGCAATGGCAGCCTCGATCTGCTTTCTGTCGGCGCGGGACAGCTTTTTCATCTTTTTCTGATTAACCGGCTGCGCGGTCTTTTCGTCTTTTCCGAACAGCCGGTGCAGCCAGCTTTTGATTACCGTGAACAATGTCATACACCTCCTTGTCGAGTTTTTCCTGCCGTTCCAAAACGGCATAGAAGTTGTTGGTCTGATACGGGCGCTCCTTGGGCCGGATGACGGCCACCTTGATGATATTGCCCACGATCTTTTCCAGGGGCTGACCGTGTTTTTCATACATCGCCAGCATGAAGAAGGGCAGCATGACCAGCATCATACACATGGCAGCCACGCTGTTTCCCACAGGCCCCCGGAGCAGGAAGAAAAGCGGTACGCCGATCAGCGCACCGCCGCCGAAGCAGACAAGCTGCCTCTTGGTTAAGTTGAACGCGACCTTGGTTTTGACTTTCGTAAGATCCTTGGGTACAGGTACATAAGCCAAAGGGATTACCTCCTTCCTGGTTAATGTGCATTGAAAACGGATTTTGCGAGGCTGCCGGTCTTAAAGAGCGTAAAGCACAACAGGACCGTATAGCCCACGCAGCTCCAGATGGCCATAATGATGTCGGATTCGGTGGCAATACTCTGCACCAGCACGGCGTAGATCGCCACACAGACGATGATGAGAAATGCCTGGAAGCCCAGGGCGATCAACGAGCGCAGATAGTTCTGGCCCATACCGCCCCATTCCTTGCCCATCATGGTGGCCATAGGGATGGGAGCCACCGAGGTCACAAGGTAAATCTCAATCATACGGCCATAAATCACGATAAAGATACAAATGTAAAGCGCCCACATGGTAATGCCGATAAAGAGCGACTGGAACCACAGGCCGAACAGCGGCCCCAGGTCCATATCCATCAGCCGGGACTCCATATCGGTCATGACAGAGGAGATGTCGATGGAAGCGTCGGAACCGATGATGCCCGCCGCCTGCGCCACCACACTTTGAGCTGCGTCAAACACGCCCATCACGATGTTCCAGGTGTTTGAGACGATGAGGATGGCAGCGGCAGATTTGAACACCCATTTGAAGATCATCCAGGTGTCCACATCATGCAGGTTGTTCTTGTCGGTAATCATCTGAATCAGCTCCAGCGTCATCACGATAGCCAGGATCACGCCAGCAATCGGCACCATGATGGAGTTGGAGAGATTTTGGATCATGCTGAAAATACTCCCGTTCCAGCCCTGAGGGGTCTGGCCCACCTGTGTCGCAATGTCTGCGACCTGCTGGTTCACGCTATCGAACATCCCCGATAAGTTGCTCATAATGCCGCCTACCAACATTTCCTTGAGCCAGTCAGTAAGGGCATCGAGTAAGAAATCCATACGGTGTCAACCTCCTTTCAGCCGCCCCCGCTTGGGGGCAGGGGCGGCAAGGATTTCTTATGACAGCTTAACGACGGGAGCGATCAGACGGTGAACAGGCTGGAGAGCAGGGGTACGAGGACCATGCCGACCACGGCGACGCCAGCGCCAGCCATGAGCTGCTTCATGCCCTGGGACTTTGCTTATGTGTGATAAAGAAGTAATAGAAGTGCAAAAAATTTTGCCGTTCCTATCCGGCACTTGGCCATTGTGTCGGATAGGTCGGGCGTTAGGCTTCGGGCAAGTCAATCTTGCCGACAAAGCTGTAATAAATCTCAATGTCCTGCCTGCGGATGCCGTTCTCGTCATAGCTGCACTCATGCACGACGATTTTCTCAATCATCTCCCGCAAGAGGGTGGGGGTCAATTCCTCAAAGGCAAGGTGCTTTCGGACGATACCCATAAACTTTTCCGCATTGACGGTGGCGGCCTGCGACTTGGAAAGTTCCTCCTGCAAAGCGGCGGCGCGGTCTTTCAGTTCCCGCTGTTCCTGCTCATAGTCTGC
>NZ_FRAH01000161.1 GCF_900142265.1 Anaerotignum lactatifermentans DSM 14214
ACGCGGGCCTCCAAATCGTCCACGGTGTAGAGCTTCTGCCCGGTCAGGTAGTTCACGGTGTCGGCAAACTTTTGGAGATTGCCCACCTTGCCCTTATTGCTCCACGCGCCCGCGTTCCGCGCCCCGTAGTAGGCGGATAACAGGTCGGCAAGAGTGGGGGCCTGGGGCTTGGAAAGTTCCTCCCGCACCTCGTTCAGCCATCCAAACAGGGCCTTGATTTTCTGCTTCAAGTCTTTCAAGAGGGCGTTGGTGGCCTTGATCCAGCGGTTGAGGTCGCCCTTGTCGGTGGAAATGCCTTTGGCCTCCATCTGCCGCACCGCTGGCCCCTCATGGACGGTGGGGAGCTGCTCCAATCCCTGACGCAGATAGGAGCGGTGGTCGATCCGGCATGGCAGGCCCTTTTCCTCAAACTTGGCGTTGCACATCTTGGCCCATGTCTCCCGCCAGTGTTCCAGCGTTTCCGGGCGGCCCCAGTCGGTGGTGGGCACCGCGTCAAAGAGGGGCTTGCCCTTCTCGTCCAAAATGCGGTTGCCGTCCTCGTCCAGCCGGTAGACGCGCCGCTGCTTGTAGCCCCATTTGCCGCTTTCCAGAATGGGCCGAATGGGGCAGAGGACATGGAAGTGGGGGTTGGGGATGCCCCCGTCCTCCTTGTCAGGCCGGTGTACGGCAAAGTCCACCACCATGCCCCGGCTGACAAACTGCTCCAACAAAAACTGCCTTGCAAGGGCGATGTTTTCTTCCAGCGAAAACTCGTTCTGCAAGGCAATATCAAAGCTGTACGCAAGCTGGGCGTCCTTGCCGCGCTCGGCGGCTTCCAGCGCGTTCCACAGGGTCTGCCGGTCTTGGTATTCGGGCGGGGCCTGCGGGGGCAGGAGAATATCGGAGCAGATCACGCCGCCCTTGCGGGTGTAGTCGCTGTACTCGCCGTAGCGTTCACTGTAAAGCCGCTCCCCGGCGCGGTAGGCGGCGGACGCGACGGCAGACTGTCCGGCGCTGCGCTGCACCTGCGTGACTGTCAAATGAAACAGGGCCATTTACTCGCCCTCCCGCTGGGCGGCGGCCTGGACAGCGGCCCGCACCTCCGGCATGGAGAAAATCTGCTCGGCAAGGGAATAGAAGCCCTGCTCGGACAGGGGCTTGACCTCCGGGGCCACGCT
>NZ_FRAH01000082.1 GCF_900142265.1 Anaerotignum lactatifermentans DSM 14214
CAATGTACTAAGTGAAGGCATACAATCAATGATAATATAGTCATACCTATCTTTTATCAGTGATACATACTGCTTTAAAATCTGTTCCCTGCTCATAACATTAACTAAAGATACCTCTAAACCAGAAAGCTCGATATTGCCAGGCAAAATATCAATGCCTTCCTCATGGTGTAAAATTCCTTCTGTTGGCATAATTTCTTCTTCCTTAATTACTTTTCCAAGAATTGTTGCCAGAGATACTTCCAGCTGATCTGGCTGCGGATAACCCATACTGATTGTCAAGCTGCCTTGTGGATCGGCATCAATTAAAAGTACCTTCTTCCCTTCCTTTGCCAAACAAATGCCTAAATTGGCACAGGTAGTTGTTTTTCCTACGCCACCTTTCTGATTTGCAACTGCAATAATCTTTCCCATAAAAATCCTCCTTTTTCCATTGTTTTCTATATTTTTATATTGTTAAAGTGATAGAATCACAACAATATTGGAATAAAAAAAGTGCCATCCATTATTTCGCTCGGACAGCACTTTTTCTATTCCAATATTCACTTTTTTCTTCTTTCCTGCACTTTTAATCTATAATACATTTCCAGTGCTTCCATAATTGTTTTTTTCATAGTCTTTTGTGAAGTTCCTGGAGAAAAATATTTTTGTATCTTTTCCACAGGCACTTTCAGCTGCTCTTTCTGATTACCTTTTTGTTCAGATAATATCTTTTCTATAGTAAATAAACATATTGTCTGTTCTTCTTCCAGCTTTCGCAGTTGAATCGCCTGTGCATGGCTTGGTGTGCAATCAAATTCCGCCATCACTTCCAACAATATCTCTTGGCTTTCCGAAGATAAGTAAGAAAGTTCCACAGCAGGACGCAGAGCTATTTTTTTCATATCCACCATATCTAATAATGGTTTTATTAAGTATGTTAGACGGATATATCTTCGAACCTGATCCTGACTTTCTCCTACCTGCTCTCCAATCAACTGTCTCGAAGTTTTCTTCTGAAAATTATGTGCCAGTGGCACAACATTATTCTTTCTTGGTCTGCCACCTTTTCTTTTGATCGCATCCATTCGCATTTTATATGCAAATGCTTTTTCCGATGGCAATATGTTTTCTCTTTGGATATTTGAATCAACCATCGTAATGATGGCATCTTCATCACTTAACTCCTTGATTATGCAGGGAACCTTGTATTGTTCTGCCAAAATAGAAGCTGCTTTTCTTCTATGCCCTGCCACCATCTGATACTTGTTGTCTACTAATCTAACAATCAAGGGTACCATGACGCCATACTTTTTGATGCTTTCGGAAAGTTCCATTAAATTTTCATCTTCAATTACATGGTATGGATGGTCTGGAAAATCAGAAATTTCATCTACATCCAAGTACATAATTTTTGCACTGTAATCATTTTTTTGCTCTAAGTCGCTATAACATATTTCACTCATAGTAAACACTCCTTATGCTACCATATGCTAACTTGTTATGTTATAGCTTGTTTTTTTGTATAAATATTGATTATATCCAACTAGTTATATGATATCCCATTTACGAATTTTGGTCACTAAACACTGAAATCCATAGTGTGTTATTATGTCCATTTAGTCCAAAACACCACTATATATCATATCAAAATCAAAAATACATTCTATATATTGTATTCACAGAACGCATTTTACTCTAACTGACGAAATACTCTACCGCATTTTCCGGGAAAAATTCCTTCAATTCATTATAAAGCTGGGCTGCCAATGTTTTATTATGGGCAATGACCAGCGTAGGTTTCTGTATTTTTTCAATGACGTTTGCCATGGTAAAGGTTTTCCCGGAACCCGTTACCCCCACCAAAGTCTGAAATTTCAAGCCTTTTTGAAATCCATCGGCGATTTTCTCGATTGTCTGTGGCTGGTCACCAGTAGGCTGAAATTTGGAATGTATTTTAAATGGTTGTCCATGACACACCTCCGTTTACACAAATCATTCTCATGCAGTCAAGCCTCTGACTGCAAAGCACCATATAAACATCCATTTTGTTTCTATGTGCTCATCGACTACCAAAAAGTATATCACAGTTAAATACTAAAGTATAGGGGAACAGCGAAAATATACAAACATTTGTTCTATTTTTTTCGTTATGGAATGTCGTAAAACTGTCGGATATGCTCTGCAATCTGCATCAACTGCTCATGGTCAGCAATTCGATCTCGTTTTTCCTTACCTTTTAATATACCCTCTTTTCTCCATTTTTTCAGTACGTAACAAAGGCTGCGGCGGCTGATGCCGATTTCTTCGCAAATTTCATCCAGCGTATAGCTTTGCAGTCTTGCAGGATGCATCAGACAATACATCGCCGTATTTTCTTCTGCTGTAAAAAGCGTCAGACTAAAGACTTTCCGATACATCTGATAGGTACGGCTGCTGGTACTGCGGTAAAATTCCAGGGCAAACGCCGGATTTTCCATGAGCTGGCAGAAAAGCTGATCTGGAAATTCCAGATAAACACAAGGAGTTTCCGCAATGATATTGGCATCGAAGCTATAACCACGCATACGGCTGATATGGCCGGAAAAGCTGCCCACGCCAATTTCATCCAGTAAAATACGTATGCCGCGATAAGTCAGGCTGACAACTTTCACAGACCCTTGCAAAATATAAACAATGCGATATCCCTCATCGGCTGCATTGGAAATACATGTCTTGGCAGGAACTTCATGAATGGTGATCTGACTTGTTTCCAGATAAGGTCGAATCATGGGGTATATATCCAATTTTCCTACAAAATCCTGCCAGTTCGCCCAGATTCTCTCATGCATATACAAATTCTTCCTTTCATATGTTTTTGATTTTGTGAATAGTTTATCATATTTTTCAAATAGTGCAATTTGCACTTAACGAAAGCATGTATGCCTGCCATAATAAAACCATCATCATTCACAGAAAGGCAGGTTGAAAAAGTTCGGAAAGTAATGAGATGAAATTACAAGAAATCCTCAAAGCAAGAGGTATCACTGATGAACAGTTAAAGGAAGTGCAGGAGCAGGATATTCCCGCTGCCGCTGAGAGCTTCCAGCGTATCATGGACATCTATTATCTGCTGAAAGTAACCGCAGATATGGAAAGTGCCTACTGGTACAACCGTGTATGGTGGGAAAATGACGGTGATCTGTTGGAAGTACGCCGTGCAAAAGCCGTTGCCGCTTCTCTGGCACACAGCACACCTACCATTTTGCCTTATGAAAAACTTGTTATGAACAAGACAAAACATCTGCGTGGTGCCTTCCCCTTCCCTTGGGTTTGTGCAAGCTTCTTCAATTCCCTTGCGGAATCCCTCATGGAAGAAGCAGAAGCGCCTGCTGAAAACGAAGCTGACTCCGGTTCTGTTGTTGGCGCCGGCGGCGGCAACGTTACAGAAAGCTATGGCGAAGTCATCTCCATTGCGAAAAAATTTGGTATGCGGAAAGAAGACATTCCGGTTCTGGTAAAAGTATCCAAATATTGGGACGGCATTTCCGTAGAAGATATTTCCACAAAATACGCAAAAACACTTCCCGGCTTTGAACAGTTCCAGAACATCATGGACAGCGTTCTGGTTATGTTCGACTCCTTCGCAATTCCGCAGGGCCGTGAAGTTATGAACTATTACATGCCTTTGCAGTACGGCTTTGACGGCATTCTGGAACTGTGCGATGAAAAAATCGCAGAAACCATGGGCGAAACTGGCGGCGACGGCGTTCTGGGCATGAGCCGCGGCTACTACTATGCTGCTATGAAAGAAATCGTCAAAGGTCTGAGCCAGTGGTGCGAAAACTACGCACGCAAAGCAGAAGATCTGGCTTCTCGCGAACCCGATGAAGCATACAAAAAGAATTATCTGGAAATCGCACAGGTAATGCACAACATCGCTCACAAACGTCCTTCTACATTCCGTGAAGCACTGCAGATGACACTGTGTCTGCATCTGGGCGTTGTAAACGAAGACCCTCAGTCTGGTCAGTCCATCGGTCGTCTGGGTCAGGTATTGCAGCCCTTCTATGAAAAAGACATCGCTGACGGCACCACCACAGAAGAAGAAGTTGTGGAACTGCTGGAACTGTACCGCATCAAGATCACATGTATCGAATGTTTTGCTTCTGCTGGCGTATCCGGCGGCGTTCTTTCCGGCAACACATTCAACAACCTGTCTTTGGGCGGTCAGAACTACGACGGTCTGTCTGCGGTTACACCTTTGGAATACCTCATCATCGAAGCAGGTATGCGCGCGCAGACACCTCAGCCTACCCTTTCCATCCTTTACGATGAAAAGCTGCCTGAGGACTTCCTTATGAAAGCTGCTGCTTGTACCAAACTGGGCATGGGCTATCCTGCATGGATGAACAATCAGGTGGGCATGAACTTCATGCTCCGTCAGTATGACCCCGAAGGTATGGATCTGTATGATGCACGTGCATGGTGTCTGGGCGGCTGTCTGGAATCTGCACCCGGCTGCTTCCTGCCTCTGGAATACAACGGCAAAGTGACCATGATCCCCGGCGGCGCTTCCCCTACTTGCGGCACCGGTATCCACTTCACAGGTCTGCCAAAGGTTCTGGAACTGGTACTGACAAACGGCGTGGACAAACGTACCGGAAAACAGGTATTCCCTCCTCATAACAAGAAACTGAAAATATTTGATGAACTGCTGGATCAGTGGAAAGAATATCTGGACATCAGCAACCGCATTGTAAACAAAGTCAACAACATTCAGATGGACGTATGGCGCAAATACAACATGCCTGCCGTAAACTCCCTGCTGAAACCAGACTGCTTCAAGAAAGGTCAGCACATCGGCAACTGTGGCGCTCGTTATAACGCCTGCATCAACTTTGAATCCTGCGGTACCATCACATTCATCAACTCTCTGGCGTCTTTAAAGAAAAACGTATACGACACCAAGAAATATACATTGGAAGAAATGACAGATGCAATGCTGCATAACTTCGGTTTCCGCACCGCTTACGACACCGGCGTATTCTCTCCTGATTATCGCGAAAGCACAGACGACGCTCAGAAATACGCTGAAATCTTTGCAGACTGCATCAACGCACCGAAATACGGCAACGCAGATCCTTATGCAGACCAGCTGCTGCGGGATTACCACATGTACCTGCTGCATTATCTGCCTACACTGGAGTCCTTCTTTGGCAAACCGGAATATCTCTGCCAGATTTCCGTTTCCACCCATGGTCCTCAGGGCTTCATCACACTGGCAACAGCCGATGGTCGCTTAGCAGGCACCACATACTCCGACGGTTCCGTATCTGCCGCCCCTGGCACAGATAAAAACGGCGTTTATGCCCTCTTTGAATCTGCAACCGTTTACGATCATTCTCAGAACCAGAATGCACAGATGAACCTGAAACTGCATCCTTCTTCTGTTCAGGGCGTACAGGGCACCAGAAAACTGCTGGAACTGGTTCGTACTTATATGCGTAAAGGCGGTTTCCACGTACAGTTCAACGTGGTAAGCTCCGACATATTGAAAGAAGCGCAGAAAACACCTGACCAGTATCGTGACCTGATGGTTCGTGTAGCTGGCTTTACACAGTACTGGTGCGAAATCGGCAAACCCATCCAGGATGAGGTTATCTATCGTACCGAATATGAAGAAGTTTAAGTGGAGGCGTGAAACCATGAAACATGTAGAATGCATTAACTATATCAACTTAGACTGTGAGAAAGGCATGTGTGCCCTTTCCAAACAGATCGTTCCCATTGACGGCAATGGCAGCGATGCCTGCGGTCATTTCCAGCCAGCGCCCGTATGCGGCAACTGTGCATGCTTCGCAGATGCAGACAAACACGGCATCGGCACATGCAAAGGCTTTGAAAAAGAAAACTGGACTTATGCGAAATGTGGTGCTTTCTGCTGCGAGCACTACAAAGCAGCACGGGGGTAAGCCTATGGATGCACGCGGACATATTTTCGATATTCAGTCCTTTTCTGTCCATGACGGACCCGGCTGCCGCACCACAGTATTTATGACAGGCTGTCCTTTGCAGTGCCGTTGGTGCGCAAACCCGGAAAGCTGGATTTACGGCAAGCATCTGATGTTTGCCCAGGCATCCTGCAAATGGGACAAAGGCTGTGACGTATGTCTTTCTGTCTGTCCCACGGGCGCCATCACCATGGAGCCAGGACAGCCCCTCAGGTGGACTGGAACAAGTGTAAGGATTGTCACGACTTTCCCTGCACCTCCATCTGCCCCAACCGGGCACCGAAACAGTGTGTGCGGGAATACACCAGCGATGAACTCCTGCAAATCCTCCGCAGAGATTTCAGCAGCTGGGGCAGCAACGGTGGCGTCACATTCAGCGGCGGCGACCCCATCACACAACATGATTTCCTCATAGAAGTCCTGAAGGGCTGTCATAAGCTGGGCATCCATACTGCCATTGAAACCAGCGCGCATTTCCCCAGAGAAAAATTTCTGGATGTAATGCAGTACATCGACTTTGCCTTTATTGATGTGAAAAACATGGACAGTGAGGCACATAAAGCCGGAACAAGCGTAGGCAATGAACTGATTCTGGACAACATCCGCGCTCTGAAACAAAGCGGCTGGAAAGGTCGTCTGGTGCTGCGTCAGCCTACCATCTGCGGCTACAATGACAGCGAAGAAAACGCAAAAAAACTCATTTCCTTTATGAAGGAAAATGATCTCTTTGAAATCAACCTGCTGAAATTCCATCGTTTGGGTCAGACCAAATGGGAACAGCTGGGCAAAACATACGATTATGCTACTGGCGGCGAAATGACAGACGAAGCCATGACCGCATTGCAGAGCCTTTATCTGGATGCTGGAATCGCCTGCTACATTGGGCATCATACCTCTTTCTGATGTCCACTTTCCATAAACTTTCATGCCGTAACGCTGCATAAGCAGTATACAGAACAGGCAAGTGTCTTTCCAATCAAGCGGACGGGACACTTGCCTTTCTGTTTTTTGCGGGTGGGATAAAGTCTTGTCCCAACAGCTGTACACAATGGTATACGTGGAAAAGACATTGTTCCATCTCCTCTTTGGAAAACATTTTTTTCCATTTTTATAGATACTCTCCAATGATTTTTTATTTCCGGCTTTTTTCATGGTTTCTTTTTGGGCAAGATTTCCCCCACCTTTTCAAATCGTCGTCATTTTTCCCGAACATTATTTCTTTTGGACTTTCTTTCACCGCAAATTTTCATTGGAAATCGGTTTTTATGTGAAATCTTCCAGTGCTGTTTTTGTTGTATTCCATCGTTTTTTCGTATAAAATAGAAATGATGGCATGCACAGCATGCCTTATCAATTTTGGAGCAACAAGAGATACCATCATTTTTTAGAATCATAAGGAGGAACCATCATGGGCGGTTTTTTTGGCGTAACTTCCAAGCAGGATTGCGTACTTGATATCTTTTTCGGGGTGGACTATCATTCTCATCTGGGCACACGCAGAGGCGGTATGGTCATCCACAGCCGGGAAAAAGGCTTCCAACGCCAGATTCACAACATCGAAAACACACCTTTTCGTACCAAATTTGAAAAAGATCTGATCGATTTTCAGGGTCATTCCGGCATCGGCTGCATCAGCGACTCCGATCCTCAGCCCCTTCTGGTACGTTCTCATCTGGGCTTATATGCCATCACAACAGTCGGTGTCATCAACAACGCTGATGAGCTCATCAAAAACTACTTCTCTGACCATGGACACCAGTTTATGGCAATGAGCTCCGGCAAAGTCAATGCCACAGAACTCATCGCCGCACTGATCAACCAGAAAGACGATCTGGTTTCCGGTATCCTCCATGCACAGGAACAGATTGACGGTTCCGCAACCATTCTGATTCTGACAGAAGATGATTCCATCATCGCTGCCAGAGATAAAATGGGCAGACTGCCTGTTCTTATCGGCAAAGACCACGAAGGCTACTGTGTTTCCTTCGAATCCTTTGCCTACACCAAACTAGGCTATGAAAACGTATATGAACTTGGTCCCCGTGAAATCGTTAAGATCACACCTGACGGCTATGAAACACTGAATCCTGCCGGCAAGGATATGAAGATTTGCGCATTCCTGTTCAGCTACTATGGCTACCCCAACTCCAACTACGAAGGCATCAATGTCGAAGTGATGCGTTACAAAAACGGGGAAATCATGGCAGCAAACGAAAAGAAAAACGGCACACTGCCTGATGTAGACTACGTTGCAGGCGTGCCCGACTCCGGTATCCCCCATGCCATTGGTTATTCCAAAGAAAGCGGCAAAGCTTTTGCCCGTCCTTTTGTAAAATATACACCCACCTGGCCTCGTTCTTTCATGCCTGCCAACCAGAAAGTTCGTAATCAGGTAGCAAAAATGAAACAGATTCCCGTTCCCGAACTGATTGAAGGGAAAAAGCTGCTGTTTGTGGACGACTCCATCGTTCGTGGTACACAGCTGAGAGAAACTGTTGAATTCCTCTATCGTTCTCACGCAGCAGAGGTACATATGCGTTCCGCATGTCCTCCCATCATGTATAGCTGCAAATATCTGAATTTCTCCAGCAACGGCTCCGATATGGATCTGCTGGCACGCCGTGTCGTACAGGAACTGGAAGGCGACGAAGGACATAAACATCTGGATGAATATGCAGACGCTTCCACAGAAAGAGGCAAATGCATGCTCCGCTCCATCTGTGAAAAACTGGGCTTTGACTCCTTGGGCTATCAGTCCCTGGATGGTCTGCTGGATGCCATCGGCATTGACCGTGACAAAGTCTGCACCTATTGCTGGAATGGCAAAGGCTGATATTTCATACTGTCGCAGGAAATCTCCTGCGGCAGTTTTTTTCTGTTTTTTTCCCAATCCCTTGTTATTTTCTTTCTACTTTGTTACCATAAAAGAAAATACAACTGTCATAAAGGAGGTTTTTTCTATGGCTGCAAAAGTATACTTTTCCCGTGAAATCACACCGGAAAAAGTCCTGGAATTATATAAAATGGCTGGCAAAGAACTCACTGGCAATATTGCCATCAAGCTTCACTCCGGTGAAGAAGGCAACCAGAATTTCCTGAAACCGGATTTCTGGAAACCTGTCATCGACTTTGTAGGCGGCACCGTTGTAGAATGCAATACCGCTTATGAAGGCGAACGGAACACCACTGAAAAACACAAAGCGCTGCTGACTCGTCACGGATGGGATGCCTATTTCAAAGTAGACCTGATGGACGCAGAAGACCCTGATATGGTGCTGGAAATCCCTAAGGGCAAACAGATTCAGAAAAACTATGTAGGCAAACATCTTGCAGACTATGATTCCATGCTGGTACTCTCCCACTTCAAAGGGCACCCCATGGGCGGCTACGGCGGCGCATTGAAGCAGCTTTCCATCGGTGTGGCATCTTCCTTTGGGAAAGCCTATATCCACGGCGCAGGGGAACCAGAAAAGATCTGGACAGCAGACCATGATGCATTTCTGGAATCCATGGCAGATGCAGCATCTTCCGTTGTGGAATACTTCAAAGGCAATGTAATCTACGTCAATGTCATGAAAAACATGTCTGTGGACTGCGACTGCTGTGCAGTTGCTGAAGACCCTTGCATGAAGGATATTGGTATTCTGGTATCCTTAGACCCTATCGCCATTGACCAGGCTTGTCTGGATTTGGTTTATGCCGCTGATGATCCCGGACGCGACCACCTCATTGAACGTATCGAAAGCCGCAATGGCGTTCATACCATCGAAGCCGCTGCCGCTTTGGGCTTTGGTTCCAGAGAATACGATCTGGTAGAAGTATAAACATTTTCTCTAAAACAAAAGAGCCGACTCTTCGGCTCTTTTTTCACGAAAAAGCAGGTGATTGAAAAAGAATATCCTTTGCAATCACCTGCTCTCTTATTATGCTTTCATTTTTTCCAATGCTGCATTGGCTGCATTCTGTTCTGCTTCTTTTTTGCTCTTGCCACTGCCCTGTCCCAGCACCTTGCCTTCGTGGGTCACTTCTGCCACAAAGACTTTGTTGTGGTCAGGACCCTTTTCATCTACAATGGCATAGTGTACAGGAACCTTGCTGATTTTCTGGATGATTTCCTGCAAATGGGTCTTGCAGTCCAGATTGCGGAAATTGGTCTTTGTCTGAGCAATCTGATCTTCCATAAACCGCATAACATATGTAGAAGCGGCTTCGATACCGCCATCCATACATACCGCGCCAATAATGGCTTCAAAAGCATCTGCAAGGATAGAATCTCTGTTTCTGCCGCCGGTACTTTCTTCCCCTTTGCCCAAAAACAGATTTCTGCCTACGCCCAATTTTCTGGACAGACCTGCCAGAGAGCCTTCACAAACCACTGCCGCCCGCAGTTTGGTCAGTTCCCCTTCCGGCATTTCCGGGAATTTGCGGTACATATATTCACTTACCACCATGTCCAGCACTGCATCGCCTAAAAATTCCAGTCTTTCATTATTTTCGTGACTGCCTTTTTTGTTTTCATTGGCATAGGAACTATGAGTCAGTGCCAGCAGCAGCAAATGCTTATCCGCAAAATGATATCCCAGTTTTTTTTCAAATTCTTCCAAATTCAAATAATTCATATTACTTCTCCACTACTCTTCTGATATAATCCAACGCATCCCCAATGGTTTTCATATTCTCCGCCGCATCGTTGTCAAATTCGATGTCATAGGCTTCCTCCAATGCAGAAATGATCTGGAACAAATCCAGAGAATCCGCACCGATGTCTTTAAAGGAAGTTTCCTCCCGTAAACTATCTGCAGAAATATGCAGCTGGTCCGCAATGATCTGCGTTACAACAGTTTCGTCCATATTTTCAACCTCCTCTTTTCTTTTCTGTCAATACTATACTCTATTTCCGACATTTTGTCAGCAGAAATCCTGGAAAAACAGAAGTTTTTTCCCATTTTGTACACAAAATTACACTGCTTACAGTTTATCCTGAATTTTCCCTACAATGTCAGCTTCTTTAAACAGCACACACTGTCTGATGGCATTTTTGAATGCCTTGGCATTGGAACTGCCATGAGCCTTTACCACAAGGGATTTCAGACCGATAAAAGGCGCACCACCTACTTCGTCTGCATCGAAATATTTTTTTACATTGCGGAAAGGTTTTACCAACATAGCCGCAGCAATTTTATAAGCGCCTTTGGTGATTTCAGACTTGATGATGTCCACCAATGTTTTGCTCAAGCCTTCGGCAAATTTCAAAATGGTATTGCCTACAAAGCCGTCGCAGACAATGACATCTGCTTCCCCGAAAGGAATATTTCTAGGCTCAATATTGCCCACAAAATTCAAATCAGATACTTCCAGAAGCTCATAAGCCTCTTTTGTCAGGCTATCACCTTTTTCCTTTTCGGCACCAATATTCACCAGTGCAACCGAAGGATTTTTCTTGCCAAATACGTTTTCTACGTAAACGGAACCCATTTTACCAAACTGTTCCAGATATTTTGCTTTACAGTCCACATTTGCGCCGCTGTCTACTAAGAATGTAAAGCCATTCTTGGTAGGCAGGCAAGTACCCAATACAGGACGTTCTACGCCCGGCAGACGACCTACAATGAGCAGAGAGCCTGTCAGCAAAGCACCAGTACTACCGGCGGAAACAAAGGCGTCAGCCTCCCCATTTTTCACCAGCTGCATACCTACGACCATAGAGGAATTTTTCTTTTTGCGAATTGCCATAGTAGGCACTTCATCGGTGCTGATGACTTCTTCCGCATGCACCACTTCGATTTTTTCTTTGGGATATGTATATTTTGCCAGTTCCCGCTTGACATCTTCTTCTCTGCCTACCAGTTTTACCAGCACATTCATTTCTTTGACTGCATCCACAGCACCTTTGACGGTTTCCATAGGTGCCAAGTCCCCGCCCATGGCATCCAGTGCAACGATTATTTTCTGATCCATAACTCACCATGATCCTTTCTTTCAAATTACATGCTTTTAGTATAAACAATTCCCCATAAAATTACAATCCCGCACCCCAATACTTTTTTCTTAGCAACGAAGTCATTGCTGTATTTTACAAAATATGGTAAAGTAACATTGTATGAATCATAATACCTTTTATGGATGTAAAGGAGGCATTATTTATGTATCAGATCAAAAATCTTTTGGAAAATGATGACATTCGTGTTTTGACAGAATTGGGACCTTTTACCGTCATTGAATACCTGCGGGATTTAAGTGTTTCTCCTGCAAATGCAGCTACGGCTTATTTCGCTTCTGAAATGAATGTGCGCAGACGTCAGGTCATCTGTGATTTGAAAAAAGCCAATATCACATTGCAGGCAGGTGCTATGCAGTGGATGGTTGGCAACGTCAATGCCACCACAGGCATCAAAGGCGTAGGCGACCTTTTCGGCAAGGCTATCCGTGGAAAAGCAACCGGTGAATCTGCCATCAAACCCGAATATACTGGCAATGGCACTTTGGTGCTGGAACCCACTTACAAATACATTCTGCTAGAAGATGTGGCAGACTGGAACGGCTCTCTGATTCTGGAAGATGGTCTGTTTCTTGCCTGCGACTCCAATCTGACACACAAAGCCGTTATGCGGTCTAATCTGTCCTCTGCTGTAGCCGGCGGAGAGGGTTTGTTCAACCTTGGCTTAAGCGGCAGCGGCGTGGTAGCGTTGGAATGCCCTTGCCCCAGAGAAGAATTGATTGAAATCAATCTTCAAGATGACGTACTGAAAATCGACGGCAATATGGCAATCGCATGGAGCGGCAGCCTGGACTTTACTGTAGAACGCTCTGGTAAAACACTGATCGGCTCCGCTGCTTCCGGCGAAGGTCTGGTAAACGTATTCCGCGGCACAGGCAGAGTACTGATGGCACCTGTTCTAGACTAAAAAGAGAAATAAATCCTATCACCTTATAAGAAAACAAATATAGCTGGAATCCTTAAAGTGAACTGAACCCAAAAAGTCAGACAATATTTTCAAATTAAAATTGTTTAAGAAGCCAGAAGGGCTTGTTGTCTGTAAATTGCAGGTGGCAAGCCCTTTAACTTTGCTTTGATTTGATGGTTATTATAATAATCTAAATATTCCACCAGTTCCTGCTTGAAATGTTCCATAGATTGAAACTGTTGAAGATAGAGAAGTTCGCTCTTGAGCAATCCAAAGAAATTTTCCATGACAGCATTGTCCAGACAGTTACCCTTTCGGCTCATACTTTGCCGGATTCCTTTTTGTTTGAGCATTTGGCGGTAATATTTGTTTTGGTACTGCCATCCT
>NZ_FRAH01000044.1 GCF_900142265.1 Anaerotignum lactatifermentans DSM 14214
CGCGAATTTAAAATACAAATATGGAAATAGAACATTTTGGTGTAGAGGATATTATGTTGATACAGTAGGAAAGAATACAAAAAAGAACCGGGAATATATCAACAATCAATTAAAAGAAGATTGGATGGCAGATCAAATAAGTTTAAGTGAGTACATTGACCCGTTCACGGGTAAAAAAGTAAAAGGGAACAAATAAAAATAGCCGCCAAGGGCGGCAGTTGAGAAAGTAGAGCACTTGGCGGACTTTCAATGCGCTTGCAAGCGCAGCTGGTAATAGCCCCTTCTAGGGGCAGAGCAAACCACCGGCTAAGCCGGTGGTCCTGATTCGTGTTGCATTTTGTGTTGCATCACTGAAAATGTTTGGAAAGATAGCATTGCGAAGAAATGGACATGATTTTCAACATACGTTTTCATTTTCCATCATATTTGCGTAGTCAGGAGAAGCTGTAAAGCAGAGATGAAAACAGTCAACAGCAAGTTTGAAATTTCCGTGCTACACCCTTTTGCTCTGTATGATCTTGTTTTTTTTATTGGAATCCCATATCACGCAGCATTACTGTTTAAGAAAAAGCTTCATTAATGTTTTCTGCGTAGCTGACCAGACCGCCTGTGATGGCATCGGCTAAGTCATTATCCGGCACAATGAGCCAATTGTTTTCGCCTTTGACCAGAGAAATGTCCACTTCTTTGGTGTAAGTCGTGTCTTTGTTATTGGCAATGGCAGAAATCATTGCTTCTGTGGATTTTTGTTCTAATTCTTCTTCAGACAATCCTGCGAAAGCCAGTGAAATCATTTCAGAAATCGCCTGACTCATGGCATTTGCCATATCCACATTTGTGATGGATACTTTGACTGTTGCAGTGTCACCTTCTTCTGTGGAAGAAAGGATTTCAAAAGTCAGGTTTTCCACAAAAGCTTTGCCGGTTTCTTCATTTTCCAAGTCGGAAATGGCATCATCTGCGGTATCTGTTGTTTCACTGGTATCGTTGGTATACTTATCAATGGTTTCCAGATCAAGGTTCTGGAACGCTGTCAGATAGTTGGTGACAGCTGTTTCTGGAGATTCTCCACCAGAGCAGCCAACAAAGGCAAATACCATTGCCAAAGTTGTCAAGAAAGCAAGAAATTTTTTCAGCATATACATTCCCCCTGAATGGCTGCCGCGTGATATGGAATTGCACACAATGAGATGTTTGCAAAAGAAAATATTCAGTTTTTCTGGAAAGATTCATCCCCATCTTCTGGCAGTATTGTATTTTGGGAAAAATCTGCATATTTTTGATAGTCAGATAATTCCTGCGACCTTTCGATAGAAGCTTTCTTTCCTGTATCATTTCATTTTCTATACGAATCGTTCAATTCCTTCTCATCCCCTTTGATATTTGATGCCATGAACAAAACACTGGTGCCAGCAGATATTTAGATCAACGACAATCAAATGCAGAGAAGGAAAGTCATTTGAACAGTAATAAAAAAGATATATTTTGTTATTTTGAAAAAAGAGGCAGACCCCTAAGCACCTGGAACCGAAGTTCGTCGCTTATCTGTAAAAAAAGTCTGCCTCTTATATAACCAATATAAAGGATATGAGGAAAGAAAGCAAGATGAAAAAAGCTTTACAATGAGTGGTTTGCTGATTACGGCAGAATCTTCTACCGCCGTCGTTGGTTATGATGCCGTCAACGCCATCCAAGAAGATTCTGCCAAATCATAACAGACAGTTCGGCACAAGCGGCGAAAACGCGACCTGTGTTCGAAGTTGAACTGTCTGCTAGTTAGAATATAACATGCGTTGTGCGGGAAAACAATCTTTTACAGGAAAGACTATTAGGTTTTTGAAGTTGGATTTTTTATAGTAATATGCACGCTACAATAGGCTCTTTTTAAACAAACAATCCTTTTATACAAGAAAAAAACACCCGAAGTCCTTCATGTCATAAGGATTTCGGGTGTTTTTGTTTTCCTATGAAGCAGCCCATAAAGCATACGCATCATTTTTGTTCTTCTGTCTTTTTCATAATCCAGCATTTTCTCGTACATTCATCGCAATTTTTCCGGCACAGGGCACTGCCATCGCTGCGGACGGCACCGGCGTGCTTATAAGCCACATAACCCAGTGTCACACAAAGGATGATAAACAGAAATTGTCCCATACCATTCCTCCTTTTATATGAGTGGTTTTTTCGTGGTGTTTTTATTATCATACCAGAAATTCCGAAAAGACGCAAAGGATTATGCAAAAAGCATATGGCAAAAGCCAATAAAAACTGCTATAATAAGACGGATTCAGCCGAAAGGCTTTTCTTTTTGAAAGCGTTATTTTTTTAAAAGAATAACGAGGTGATTTATGAAACAGGATTTACATTATGATATGAAAGTGCGCATCATGGGAGAGGAAAAAGCCTTTGGCCCGGGTGTGGCACAGCTTTTGAAAGGTATAGAAGAAATGGGTTCCATGCAGAAAGCCGCGGAGAAAATGGGGCTTTCTTACAGCAAAGCATGGAAAATGATGAAAACAGCGGAACAGGAACTGGGCTTTGCCCTGACGGAACGCAGCAGCGGCGGCAAGGACGGCGGCGGTTCTGTTGTAACAGAAGAAGGCAGAGAAATGATGCAGCGATATGGAAATTTCCTCTCTGCTTTGCAGACAGAGGCAGATCGTTTGTTTGCGTTTTATTTTCAGAGGGAAGGTGAGAAATGATGCCGGAAGAGATTGTATTTTGCAAAGGCGGCGGATGTACGGCAAAACTGGGCGCAGGCGTATTGGAACGCATCCTTTCCCGTTTGCCAAAACCGGAGAAAAAAGACGAAAATCTGCTCATTGGCTTCGAAAGTTCCGATGATGCGGCGGTTTATCGAATTTCAGAAGATACTGCCATTGTGCAGACATTGGATTTTTTTCCGCCAATGGTGGAAGACCCTTATATTTTTGGACAGATTGCTGCAGCTAATGCCCTCAGCGATATTTATGCCATGGGCGGCGATGTGCGGACAGCCTTGAATATCGTTTGTTTCCCGGAAAAAATGGACTTGAACATTTTGGGGAAAATCATGCAGGGGGGCAGCGAAAAAGTCATCGAAGCAGGAGGAACCCTTGTGGGCGGGCATTCCATTGCAGACGCGGATGTGAAATATGGGCTGTCTGTCATGGGAACCATCCATCCAGATCGCATTTTTCCCAATGACGGTGCACAGGAAGGCGATGTGCTTTTGCTGACAAAACCTTTGGGCGTTGGCATTGTCTGCACGGCAAATCGTATGGGAGAGGCTTCTCAGGAAGCTATGGACATGGCTGTCCGTTCCATGACAACTTTGAACAAATACGCTTCGGAAATCATCAGAAAATATGATGTCCATGGCTGTACGGACGTGACAGGCTTTGGTTTTCTGGGGCATTTGAAAGAAATGCTGGCAAAAGGGCTCAGTGCAGAGATTGATTCCATCCGTATCCCTCATATTCCAGAAAGTCTGGCTTACGCTGACGGATTTTTCCTCACAGCGGCAGCCCAGAGAAATCGAAACCATGTAGGTGATTTGGTGGAATTTTGCGGCGTGCCTTTTGCGGTGGAAGAACTGCTTTTTGACCCTCAGACTTCCGGCGGCTTGCTGGTGAGCATGCCTAAAGAGGATGCCCAGCAGGCGTTAGCGGAAATTGCGGCTTTAGGTTTGCCCTGTGGCATCGTTGGAAAAGTTATGAAAAAAGAAACACAGAAGATTGTGGTATTATAGGAGGAAACAGAAATGGAAAGAGTAGACGCACGCGGAAAAACTTGTCCCTTGCCTGTTATTGAAACAAAAAAAGTACTGGAAAGTATGACAGAAGGCACTGTGGAAGTGCTGGTAGATAACGCCATTGCGGTGCAGAATCTTTGTAAAATGGCAGAACAGAAAAAAATGAAAGCAGTCAGCGAAAAACAGAGTGAGGACTGCTATGTGGTGACTATCACTGTGGAAGCGGGCAGTCAGACACAGCCAGATGCGGCTCCGGTGGTTTGTATGCCCGACGGCAGAAGCGCAGGAACCGTAGTTGCTCTGACAGCAGAAACCATGGGCACAGGCGACGATGTACTGGGGAAAATTTTAATGAAAGGCTTTGTATATGCTCTGACAGAACAGGAACAGCTGCCGGAAACCATTGTGCTCTATAACGGGGGCGCAAAACTGTCTGTGGAAGGTGCGGAAACATTGGCTGATTTGAAACTTATGGAAGCCCAGGGTGTGGAAATCCTGACCTGCGGCACTTGTCTGAACCACTATGGACTGTCTGAAAAACTGGCAGTTGGTTCTGTGACAAATATGTATCGTATTGCCGAAGTCCTTTCCAAAGCAGGTAAGGTGATTCGTCCATGAAAAAACCATTTCCCATTGTTGTCCGTGGCGGCGGCGACTTGGCAACGGGAACCATCCATAAATTGTATCAGGCGGGTTTTCCAGTCATTGTGCTGGAAACTGCCAATCCTTCTGCTATTCGGCGGTATGTAGCTTTTTCCGAAGCTGTATATGAAGGCGAATGGACAGTGGAGGGTGTGACTGCCGTTTGGGCAGCGGATTTTGCGGAAGCCCAGGAGATTTTGGAGGATGGAAACATTCCTGTACTCATTGACCCTGATTGCAAAATTTTGGAGGAAATCCAGCCGCAGGTGCTTGTGGATGCCATTCTGGCAAAAAAGAATCTGGGAACGACCATGGATATGGCAGAAACAGTTATTGCCCTTGGTCCTGGTTTCACAGCAGGGGTGGATGCCCATTTGGTCATTGAAACCCAGAGAGGACATAATCTGGGGCGTGTGCTAACAGAAGGAGCAGCGGCACCCAATACAGGCATTCCCGGTGTCATTGCCGGTTATGGCAAAGAACGTGTTATCCATGCACCGGCGGCAGGAATTTTGCAGAACAAAAGCAAAATCGGTGATCTGGTGGAAAAAGGTCAGACCATTGCCATGATTGGCGATGTGCCTGTTACTGCCACATTGACAGGGGTTCTCCGCGGGCTGATTCGGGATGGCTATCCTGTGACAGAAGGCTTCAAGATTGCCGATATTGACCCCAGAGAAAGTGAACAGAAAAATTGTTATACCATTTCTGATAAGGCGCGGTGCATTGCCGGCGGTGTGCTGGAAGGAATTTTGATGCGAAATAGAGGGAGTTTTATATGGAAAAAGTAAGAGTGGAAGATGCCGTTGGTATGGTGCTGTGCCACGACATTACAGAAATCGTACCCGGTAAGTTCAAAGGCAGAGCCTTTGCCAAAGGTCATGTTATTCAGGAAGAAGATATTGAAAAACTGCTGGATCTGGGCAAACGCCACATTTATGTCTGGGATTTGTCCAAGGGCTATGTCCATGAAAATGATGCAGCTTTGCGGATGGTACAGGCGGCGGCAGGGGAAAACATCGTTTTCAGTGAGGTAAAAGAAGGAAAGATCGAACTGCGTGCAGCCTGTGACGGTGTGCTGAAAATCAATCTGGATACCCTGTACGCTGTGAATAGTGACGATGAAATCTGTTTTGCCACCATCCATGGCAATAAACAGGTGACAAAAGGCAAACTCCTTGCCGCTACCAGAGTTATCCCTCTAGCAGTGAAGGAAGAAGTGCTGGAACGCTTTGAAAAAGCATGCAAGGAAAGCAAAACCCCTTTGGTGGAAGTAAAACCTTTCCGCCCTGCAAAAATCGGCGTGGTCACCACTGGCTCTGAAATCGTTTCCGGCAGAATTGCCGATCAGTTTGGCCCTGTTCTGGAGAAAAAAGCGGCAGAAGTGGGGGCGACCATCATGGGTCAGGTGTTCCCTGGTGATGAGCCCGAAGCTATCACACAGGCAATTCTGGATTTTCTGGCACAGGGAGCAGATATGGTGCAGGTGACCGGGGGTATGTCTGTAGACCCGGATGATATGACACCTTCTGCCATTCGTGCCTGCGCCGATGAAGTGGTGACTTATGGCACACCTGTTTTACCGGGTGCGATGTTCATGCTGGCCTATGTGCAGGGAAAACCTGTGGTAGGCCTGCCCGGATGCGTTATGTACGCAAAACGGACAGTATTTGATCTGGCCGTTCCTCGTCTGCTGACAGGAGAAAAACTCACCAGACGAGATTTTGTGCTTATGGCGCATGGCGGACAATGCCAGAACTGCCCTGTCTGCACCTATCCCGACTGTGGTTTTGGACAGTAAAGGAGGGGAGGAGCTTTATGGGAGAGTTAACACATTTTGATAAAGAAGGCAACGCAGTCATGGTGGATGTGAGCCAGAAAGCGGAAACGGAACGGACAGCCACAGCAAAAGGAAAAATCCGTGTGAGCCGGGAAGTTTTTGAGAAGATTCAGGCAGGCACCATGGCAAAGGGCGATGTGCTGGGCATTGCCAGAACGGCAGGCATCATGGCGGCAAAACGCACTTGGGAATTGATTCCTCTGTGTCATTTGCTGGCGCTGACAAAATGCAGTGTGGATTTTGAACTGTATCCAGAAAACTGTGAAATCGAAGTGGCGTGTACGGTGAAAACCGTTGGGAAAACAGGGGTGGAAATGGAAGCCCTCACAGGGGTACAGATCACCCTTTTGACTATTTATGATATGTGCAAAGCCTTAGACCGTTCTATGGTTATGACAGACATTCGCCTGTGCGAAAAAAGCGGCGGAAAGAGTGGGGAATATCGGCATGATTGATGGATTTGGAAGAACCATTGACTATCTTCGGATTTCCGTCACAGACCGCTGTAACCTGCGGTGCGTCTACTGCATGAAGGAAGAACAGCAGGAATTTCTGCCCAGCGGCGAACTGCTGACACTGGAAGAATGGGTCAGACTTTGCAAAGGTGCCGCTTTGACAGGCATCCGCAAAATTCGCATTACTGGCGGCGAACCCCTTATGCGGCAGGATATCGTAGAATTGGTGGAAGCCATTTCCAATATTGAAGGCATTGAAAAAGTAGTCATGACAAGCAATGCAGTCCACCTGGCACCCCTTGCGGAAAAACTGAAAAAAGCAGGGCTTTCCGGCGTCAATGTGAGCATCGACAGTCTGGATGAAAAACAGTATTGCAGGCTCACCAGACGGGATGTGCTGTCTGATGCTTTGGCAGGTCTTGCTGCTTGCGGCAAAGTAGGACTGCCTGTGAAAGTCAACTGCGTGCCTGTAGCAGGGGAAAATGAAAAAGAACTGCTACATCTGGCAGAATTGGCGAAGAAATACCCCATAGAGGTGCGTTTCATTGAAATGATGCCTATCGGGGAAGGTTCCGCTTTTCCGCCAGTGAAAAATGAAACCATTCGAAAACGGCTGGAAGAAGTTTATGGCGAATTTGTTCAGACAGAGCAGGATGACCGGGAAGGTCCGGCAGTGTATTATACAAACGAGCATTTCAAAGGACGCATTGGATTTATCAGTCCTGTGAGCCGCAGTTTCTGCCATCAGTGCAACCGTATCCGCATGACAGCAGAAGGGAAACTAAAGCTCTGCCTGCATCATCCAGTGGATTGCGATTTGCGGGAATTGGTGCGCAGCGGCGCGGAGCCGCAGAAGATACAGAAGGTGCTGCAGGAACGTATCCTGCAAAAACCAAGGGACGGTCATACCACCGACGAAGTTCGTCCCATGTGGAAAATAGGAGGATAGTATGGGAAAGATTATGGCTGTGTGCATCAGCGAAAAACGTGGCACACAGAAGAAAAATATTGAGAAAGTACGCCTGATTGAGAATTTCGGGCTGGAAGGCGACGCCCATGGCGGTAATTGGCACCGACAGGTGAGCCTTCTTTCTTATGAGAAAGTGCGGGCATTTGAAGAAAAAGGCATTTCCGTAGAGGATGGCGCTTTTGGCGAAAACTTGCTGGTGGAAGGCTTTGATTTCAAAACCCTGCCCGTGGGAACCAGATTCCGCTGTGGAGAAGTTTTGCTGGAAATGACCCAGATTGGCAAAGAATGTCATAGCCATTGCGAGATTTATCAGGCAGTAGGGGACTGCATCATGCCCAGAGAAGGTGTGTTTGCAAGAGTGCTCCATGGCGGAATGATTCAGATTGGAGATGAATTGGAAATTGTACCGAGTAGCGATTCTGACAGCAAGTGATAAAGGAGCGGCAGGCAAACGGGAAGACTTGAGTGGTCCTGCGGCAAAAGAAATCATGGAACAGGCAGGCTATACTGTGGTGGATATGCGGATTTTGCCGGATGAACGGCAGTTGCTTTCGGAAACCATGAAAGAAATCTGTGATAAGGGAACGGCGGACTTGATTCTGACCACCGGCGGTACAGGCTTTTCCCCCAGAGATTGGACACCGGAAGCCACACTGGATATTGCGGAACGGCAGGTGCCGGGATTCAGTGAAGCCATGCGGGCAGCGTCTTTGGCAATCACACCCAGAGCCATGCTCAGCAGAGGGGTTTCTGTCATTCGGAAACAGACCCTTATCGTCAATCTGCCGGGCAGCCCCAAAGCGGTGCGGGAAAATCTGGAAGTGATTTTGCCAGTTCTGGGACACGGACTGGATATTTTAACGGCAAATGCAGAAGAATGTGGGCAGTAAAGAGGAAATCATATGAAAAAGAAATTTGGTATGATGGCATTGGCAATGATTTTGACAGCAGGCATGCTGGCAGGCTGCGGCAGTGAGCAGACAGCGGAAAGTAGCGAAGAAAAGGATGCAGTGACAGGGGCAATCACCGTTTCCGCGGCGGCGAGTCTGACAGATGTTCTCAATGAACTGGCGCAGACATTCCAGGAAGAATATCCTGGTACAGAAGTTTCCTTTACCTTTGGCGGCAGTGGTGCTTTGCAGACACAGATTGAGGAAGGCGCTCCTGTAGATCTGTTCTTCTCTGCGGCAGAAAGCAATATGGACGCTTTGGAAGAAGAAGGGCTCATTGATGCAGCCACCAGAAAGGATGTATTGCAAAATGAAATCGTCCTCATTGCCCCTCAGGGAGAAACAGCAGTAACTTCTTTTGAAACCATTCTGGATAGTGAACCTCAGATTGCTTTGGGGGAAGCGGAGAGCGTTCCCGCTGGGAAATATGCCCAGGAAATTTTCACAAACCTCGGAATCTGGGATGATGTGAAAAGTCATGCTGTATTCGCGTCTAATGTGCGGGAAGTGCTGGCTTGGGTAGAAGCGGGAGAAGCTGACTGCGGCGTGGTATATGCCACCGACGCAAAGACAAGTGACGCTGTACAGGTTATTTGTAGTGCACCAGAAGATGGTCCTCAAGTATTGTATCCTGCGGCTGTCATCAAAGACTGCGCAAATCCCGAAGGCGCTCAGGCATTTCTGGATTTCCTCACCAGTGAAGAAGCAGGAGAAGTGTTCGCTTCTTATGGCTTTACATTTTTGGCAGAATAAAGGAAGGAGAATTCCGTGATGGATGTTTCGCCTCTTTTGCTTTCTGTCTGGGTGGCAGCTTGCGCCACGTTTTTTTCCGTGGTGCTGGGCACCCTTGGGGCGTATGGTGTTATGAAACTGCGCCGCTTGCGTCCCTTTGCCGATGCGGTGCTGACATTGCCTTTGGTGCTGCCGCCAACGGTAACAGGCTTTTTCCTGCTCATATTGTTGGGCAAAAATAGCCCTGTGGGACGGTTTTTCAATGAAATTGGATTTCCTTTTATATTTTCCCTCCGTGGGGCAGTGGCAGCGGCATTTGTGGTATCTTTTCCGCTGATGTATCGAGCAGTGAGAGGGGCAATGGAATCCATGGATAAACAGCTGCTCTACGCGGCACGGACATTGGGCGCAAGTGAAAAGAAAATCTTTTTCCGCATCATTTTGCCTAACTGCCGCAGCGGGCTTTTGGCAGGGATGATTCTTGCCTTTGCCCGTGCCATGGGGGAATTTGGCGCCACCATTATGATTGCCGGCAATATCCCCGGCAAGACCCAGACCATGGCACTGGCAGTGTATACGGCAGTCCAGAGCGGCAATCGCCAGACGGCGTATTTGTGGTCGCTGGTCATTGTGATATTGTCTGCCCTTGCCATTGTGGGTATCAATTATTTTGAAAAGAAAAAATATCAGGGAGAGGATGAGGGTTTTTGAGATTACAGGCAGAATTCAGAAAAAAAGTAAAAACAGAAACCATTGAAATTTCTCTGGATTTGGAAAATGAAGTGCTGGGTATTCTGGGGCGCAGCGGCTGTGGCAAAAGCGTCACCCTGCGGTGTCTGGCAGGAATTTTGCAGCCGGACAAGGGTAGAATACAATTAGACGATAAAATCCTGTTCGACAGCGAGAAAAAAATCTCCGAAAAAGCCCAGAAACGAAAAATCGGGTATCTGTTCCAGAATTATGCCCTGTTTCCCAATATGACGGTGCGAGAGAATATCGCCTTTGCCTTTGGAAAGGAAAAAGAAAAGGACTTTCTGGAGGAACTTTTGGAGCGGTTTTATCTGACAGAGGTGGCAGAACTGTATCCCGCTGTGCTTTCTGGTGGACAGCAGCAGCGGACAGCCATGGCAAGGATGCTGGCGGCAAAACCTGATGTGATTTTGTTGGATGAGCCTTTTTCCGCTCTGGACAGCTTTCTGCGGCAGGAGATGGAACGGGAAGTCCAGCAGGTGCTCCAGAGCTTTGGCGGCGTATCCATTCTGGTGTCACATAATAAGGAAGAAATTTTTCGCCTGACACAGAAATGTATGGTCATGGAACGGGGAAAAATTGCAGAAATCGGGGACACAAAAGAAATTTTTGCCCATCCAAAAACAGCGGAAGGCAGATTATTGATACAGGGAGGAAGTTTATGATTTATCTGGATAGCGCGGCAACCAGTTTTCACAAGCCAAAAGAAGTGGCAGAAGCGGTATATGACGCCATTTTGCACATGGGAAACAGCGGCAGGAGCGGTCATGAGATTTCCCTGACTTCTTCCCGTGTCATATTCGGAACCAGAAAAAAACTGGCGGCACTCTTTGGCATGGACGACCCTGCACAGGTGGTTTTTACGGCAAATTCCACCCAAAGTTTGAATATTGCCATCAGCGGGCTTTTTGGAAAAGGTGACCACGTCATTACCACTGCCATGGAGCATAACAGCGTCCTGCGCCCTTTGTACCGCAAGGAGGCAGAAGGCATGGAACTGACTATCATTCCTTGCGATGAAAAAGGTACTGTCCGCTATGATTTGCTGGAACAGGCGGTGCGACCCAATACAAAAGGCATTGTCTGCACCCATGGTTCTAATCTGACGGGAAATCTGGTGGATATCAAACGTATCGGCGCATTTTGCAGGGAAAAAGGCATTTTGTTTATAGTGGACGCATCCCAGACGGCAGGGGTATTTCCCATTCATATGGAAGAAATGGGCATCGACGTTTTGTGCTTTACCGGGCATAAATCCCTTCTGGGTCCTCAGGGCACAGGGGGAATGTGTGTACGAAAAGGACTGGAAATTCCCAGCTTTTGTGTAGGCGGCAGTGGCGTCCAGAGTTATAGTAAGACCCATCCGGCACAAATGCCTACCCATTTGGAAGCGGGAACGCTGAACGGGCACGGCATTGCGGGGCTTTCTGCGGCATTGGACTGGATCGACAAAACGGGGCTGACTGCCATTCGGGAAACGGAGCAGAAGCGCATGCGACAGTTTTACGAAGGTGTTAGAAAGATTCCGCAGGTGAAAGTTTACGGTGATTTTTCTGCGCAGGAACGGGCACCCATTGTTTCTCTCAATATTGGGGATAACCCCTCAGAGGATGTTTGTGATGAATTGGCGGTGCGTTACGGCATCGCAACCCGCGGCGGTGCCCATTGTGCCCCTTTGATGCACGAACAGCTGGGAACAGTAGAACAGGGGGCTGTGCGGTTTAGTTTCTGTTACTTTACAACGGAAGAAGAAGTGGAAAAAGCCATTTTGGCAGTGAAAGAAATTGCGGAGGCATGGACATGAGACCAAAAGAACTTTGTTTTCTGGTGGCATTTCATACCACCACAGAGGCATTGGCACTGGAAGAAGCCGCAAGAAGCGCAGATGTGCCCGGCAGGCTCATTCCTATACCCACTCAAATCACAGCGGGATGCGGTCTGGCGTGGCGAATGCCCATAGGCCAGAAAGAAAAAATGAAAAGCCTATTGACAAAATGCGACTTGAAATACGAAAATATATATGAACTGATGATTTGAAAGGAGGCGGAAAGATGTTGCTTACAGAAGCATTGCAGATTCCGCCTTCTGCACGTTGTATCTGTGCTGTGGGCGCAGGGGGCAAAACAAGTCTGCTGTACGAATTGGCAGAAGAATACCGACAGAAAGGAAAACGTGTGCTGCTGATAACCACCACGAAAATGTACCTGCCGGAAAAAGACGGCGTACTGGATGGAACGGCAGAGGAAATCAAAGAAAAACTGGAAAGAGACGGTTTTGCGGTGGCAGGCAGTGTTTTTTCTGAAGAAAAAATGGGACCTTTGCCGCAAGCTATTTTGGATGAGGTGTTTTCTTTTGCTGATGTGGTTCTGGTGGAGGCAGATGGTTCCAAAAGAATGCCGCTGAAAATGCCAAGACAGGGTGAACCTGTTTTGCCGGAAACATGTGATTTTCTGGTGACGGTGGCAGGGCTTTCCGCTTTGGAACAACCGTGGGAGCAGGTATGCCATCGTTTTGCGTTAGTTTCTTCCATGATTTCTGGAAAAACAGTGGCGGAAGGGGATATTTTCCCCCTTTTGCAGGCAGGCTATGGTACCCTTTGGGATGAGATACAGGGATGTGTTTTTTTGAATCAGGCAGAGGTCGTCGGCTGGGATAGAGCAGAGAGAATTGCTGCGGATTTCTCTGTGCCCTGTCTTTGGGGAAGCTTACGGCAGAAACAATACTATAGAAAAGAGGGAGATTCCCATGAGAGAAGCATATAAACAACTCCGGCACTACCTGCAGGAACTGGATTGGGTAGGCAGCGGTCTTGTTTATGAAGGTCCTTTGCAGGGCTTTCAGTTTTTGTGGCAGGAGGAAGGTGTCCTTTGGGCACCTCCGGGAGAAATGGAAACAGCGAAGAAAATGTTGCTGACTATTGGCGAAATGAAAAGCTGCACCACTTGTGAGATTGGTGAGAATCATGTGTTTGTGGAGCATTTTGGCATGAGCCCTAGACTGGTGATTCTTGGCGGCGGTCATATTTCCCTTTCCCTGGTGAAATTGGGAAAATTGTTAGGCTTTCATGTGACCGTTGTGGATGATCGCGGAGAGTTTGCCAACCTCCAGCGGTTCCCGGAAGCGGACTGCGTGCTCTGCGGCGATTTTGCGCAGGTGTTTGAGGAAATTCCTGATTTACCTGCCAATTATTATGTGGTGGTCACCAGAGGGCATCAGGCGGATGAACAATGCGTCCGTCAGATTTTGCGGAGAAAGTATGCCTATGTGGGCATGATTGGCAGCAAAAATAAAGTTGCCAAAACGAAAGAAGCTCTTTATAAATCCGGCTTTCGGCCTGCGGAAGTGGAAGCCATCCATGCACCCATTGGGTTGAAGATCGGTGCTGTGACACCAGAAGAAATCGCCGTCTGCATTGCGGCAGAAATCATTCAGGAGAAAAATAAGGTGCCTGTAGAAACCATTGAAGATGCGGTGCTGGATGCTTTGTGTGAAGATACAGGCTCCACTATGGCACTGATCGTTGCCAAAAGCGGTTCTGCTCCCAGAGAAGCAGGGGCAAGAATGGTAGTAAAAGATAATGAGATTCTGGCTGGTACCATTGGCGGCGGTGCTGTGGAACATGCGGCAATGATCTATGGCTCTCAGATGCCCAAGCATCATATCCAAAAAGATGTACAGGAATTTGTGCTGCGGAAGGAAGAAGGGGCAAAACTGGGCATGGTCTGCGGCGGCAGTAATTTGGTGTATTTTGAAAGCGATTGAAAATTTTGTCTTTCCAGAAAAAACAACATGAGAAATTTGGATGCTTGACATCAATTTCTTTTAAAATTCTTAAAAAATGTTTGCGCGGATATCTATTTTCTTTTTACATGACAAAAAACGAGGATAATCTTTTTTGTAAACAAGAAAAATGGCGAAAAATAAGGGTTTCTTATGCTATGTTGTGGAAGATTATGAAAAGTTATCTGCAAAAAATATTGACAAGATTATTAAACTTTCGTATACTAGTTGTAACAGATTTGTAATAAATTCGGGAAAAAGACAAAATGGAGGAAGCTTTTATGAACTTATCCAAAGCAATCCGCCAGGTTTGTGTAACAGCAGCCTGCGTGATGCTCGGTACAGCAACGGTTTTCGCGGCTGATATGGGACAGGCAAATGGCACCAACGTCAATGTCCGTGAAGCGGCAGGAACAGATGCGGCTGTACTGGGTCAGATCAGCAGTGGATCAGAATATCAGGTGACTGGCAAAAGCGGCAGTTGGTATCAGATCTCTTATAATGGACAGAATGGTTTTGTATCCAGTGATTATTTTCAGTTGACAGAAACAGAAGGTACTGTCACAGGTTCTGGCGTTAATATCCGTGCAGCAGCAACTACCAGCTCTAATGTGCTGGGCAGTGTGAATGCAGGGGATACACTCACAGCAGTGGGACGTGTGGACGGCTGGTATCAGGTGGAATATAACGGTCAGGAAGCATACATCAGCAAAGATTATCTTTCCGGAGATTATCTTTCTTCACTGACAGTGGTTGGAAATACGGACCCTCAGATCACACCTGCGGCAGAAGAAGTGAAATATGCAGTGGTGACAGCAAAAAGCGGTCTGAAACTGCGTAAAGAAGCATCTACCAATTCTATCGTTCTGACAGTTCTGCCTTATGGTACAGTGGTGGACGTAGACCGCCAGGGCACAGAATGGGTGCGTGTCATCACAGATGATGGTCAGAAAGGTTATGTCAGCGCGGATTATGTTTCTATTCGCAGCGGTGAAGAAGAACCCTCCCGCGGCTCCTCTTCTGCATCTTCCGCAAAAGGTGAAGAAATTGTTGCATATGCAGAACAGTTTATCGGTACTCCTTATGTATGGGGTGGCACAAACCTGAATACAGGTGTGGATTGTTCCGGCTTTGTATATGCTGTTTTCCGTGATTTCGGTATTTCTTTGAACAGAAGTTCCGCTTCTATGGCAAGCAACGGCGTAGCAGTTTCTAAGTCTGATTTGCAGGCTGGGGATCTGGTATTCTTCAATACTGGCGGCGACAGCACCATTAGCCACGTTGGTATTTACATGGGTGATGGAAATTATATCCATTCTACAGACGGCGCTGCATATGGCGTTACTGTTACAAGCCTGAGCAGCAGCTACAGCGCAAATACATATGTGACAGCAAGACGTGTCATTCGCTAAAAACGATATGAAAAAGGCAGACGAATGCGCCTTGCCTTTATAAGAAAGCAAAAAAGCTGAAGTCCTTGTCATAGGATTTCAGCTTTCTTTTTTGCTATGTTTTCTGAAAGGGAATCTGTCTTTTTTTTGAAATGATTTCTGAACATAAAAAATCCCCATTTCTTTGGGCAATTCATTTGCCTGAGAAATGGGGATATGTTTTTTTCAGGGTGTTTGTTATCTGCCGATGGAGCGTTTGTAAGCTTCTACATCTTCGTCAGTCAAGGGCTGTACTTCAGACAGATCCATCCAACGTACCCAGATTCTGCCCTGGAGACCTTTGATATCCAGTGGAGCGTCGAACTGATCTTTGTCAATGCCGATGACGGTATCGTTGTCGCCGTTGAACATGATTTCGAAAGGTTTATACTGACCATCTTCAAATACCAGCATCTGTGTGCTGTAGAAGTTCAGGTAACCAGCTTCGCTCAGCAGATGTTTTTCCAGACTTTCCAGATCAGGGAAAGTTACGACAACCCATTCACCAGTTGTATCGGAAAAATCATACAGCTGCAAACCGTGGAAATCCAGTTCTTCTTCACCGGTAGCACCTTTGTTATCATCTGCCAGACCTTTCATGGCAACGGGTGCACCATTTTTACCGTCACGCAGAATCTGTGTGCCGGGCAGGAAACAATCTACAAACGCCTGAATTTCACGATCTCTGAATTTATCTCTTACAGCCCAGAAATCACCATTATCATAAGAAAGACCACCAACTTCTTCCAAAAAATCTCTAAGTGTACGAATCATATGCCTTACCTCCGTTAAAAATTTGACATCTTCTCTATACATTTAATAGCATTTTTACCGTTCTGTCAATAGGCAAATCTGCCGTTTCCCACTGAAAATATTCTTCTGGAACATCGCCGCCAAATACGGTATCTACAAGCATGATTTTCCGCGTCATGGGAATGCTTTCTTCATGAAGGGGATTGACAATACGAATCTCCAGAGAAATATTGATCCAGATTTGAAAATGCATTTGATTGATGCCGCTGCTTTCCATTTTTGTTTCATAATCAACCTCTGCGGCGCCTTTGGGTTCCATAGAAAAGGGAATGTCAGGTCCCCAGTTTGCAAACAGTTCCACACCGCTGATGCTGCCTAAAGGAACGTTGATTTTCTCGTTGTTCAGCTGTTCCAGCTCTTTGGTGATTTCACTGCTGAGGGTGGTGCAGAAGCGGTTGATGGCGATGGTGTCGGCAGAAATTCCATCAGGATTGCTTTCATTTGCAAAATAAAAATCTTCCGCTTCCATGGAAAGTTCTGCAAGGGTACGTTCTAACGCAGTATCAATGACGCGGTTTGCCGCTGTTTTGGACTCTAGCTTGGACATTTCCTCTGCAATCTCTGTTAAACGCAAGTCAAAGAATCGCAGTCCTATGCCAAGTGTTATGCCGATGGTGATAATCAGCAGCAGTGTTGACCAGGAAAAAGTATGTTTTTTTCTGCGTCTGGCACCCATGGTATTCACCCCCTGATTCTATTGTATGGCATCACGCGGAATTTAGTCTGAAAACAATGGAAAAATGGGTTTTTCACGCCAAAATCATGCGTTTTTAATACAATTTTAGGAATTGCGTTTGAAATTCTATATAATTTTACTTTATCTCTGTCGTAAAATCTGTTATAATCAACGGATAAAGGAGGGTTAAAGATGAGTGATTCTCAACGAAGAAGACGCCCACACAGTCGTCCTGAGTCTGACCACGGCAGCAGCAGCGGCAGGCGCAGAAGTACCCGACCGCACCCCAATGCCAGACGAGGCAGAAAGCGGAAAAAGCGGAGTACAGGCAAGAAAATCTCTAAAATATTGATTGTGCTGGTAGTCTTAGTTGGTTTTGCAGTTGCAGGCGCTGGTCTTGGCACCGTATTTGGCATATTGCAAAGTACAGATATGCTCAATACGTCAGATGTTATGCCCCAGTCCTACACTTCCATTGTCTATGATGATGCCGGAACGGAAGTGAATAAACTGCATGGCAAAGAAAACAGGGAATATGTGAATCTGGATGAAATCCCATTACACATGCAGCATGCTGTGGTTGCCATTGAAGACGAACGTTTTTATGAGCATGGCGGTATTGATATGCGCGGTATTTTCCGTGCCTTGGTGGAAAATATCAAAACCATGAGCTTCCGTCATGGCGCAAGTACCATTACCCAGCAGCTGATTAAGAATGAAGTGCTGACCAATGAAAAAAGCATTGTCAGAAAAGTCAAAGAACAATTCCTTGCATTGAATCTGGAAGATACACTGGAAAAACAGCTTGGTTCCAAAGAAGCGGCAAAAGATTATATTTTGGAATTATACTTGAATACCATTGCTTTGAGCCATGGTTTGAATGGTGTCGAAGCGGCTTCGCAGTATTATTTCGGAAAACATGTCAGTGACCTGACCTTGGCGGAAAGTGCCTGCATTGCTTCCATTACCAATAATCCAAGCCTGTATGCGCCGGATTCTCAGCCGGAAAATAATAAGAAAAGACAGACATTGGTTCTGGATAAGATGTTAGAACTGGGATATATTACCCAGGAAGAGCATGATGAAGCTTTGGCAGAAGATGTATATGCAAATCTGGTGTGCACCAATCAGGAAGAATCCACTGGTGTTGCAAACCACAACTATTTTGTGGAAGCTATGATTGACCAGTTGGCAGAAGACCTTCAGGAAGAACTGGGTTACACATCTGCCCAGGCTTATAAGATGATTTACAACAATGGTCTGGAAATTCATACGACCATGAATACAGAAATGCAGGCAATACTGGATGAAACCTTTACAGATGACAGTATGTTCCCGCCCAGTGATGGTACGCTGGATGTCACATATCTGATTTCTGTTGCAGATACTTCCAAGCCTGTCAGTGGTCCAGATGATACTTCCAATCAGTCTCACTATGAAAGGAAAACAACTGTTACCAGTGAAGACGAAGTAGATGCTTTTGTAGAATCTGTAAAAGACGAGCTGCTGGATGATACCCATCAGCTGGTTCTGGATAAAGTAACCGTATCCAAATCCCTGCAGTCTGCTATGGTCATCATGGACCAGAGCAACGGGCAGGTAAAAGCCCTGGTAGGCGGACGTGGTCAGAAACCCGGCGACTCCGTATTTAACCGTGCGACACAGGGTCTTCGTCAGCAGGGTTCCGCTATGAAGATACTGGCTTCTTACGCACCTGCAATCGATACAGGTCTGTTGATGCCCGGTTCCATCATCGTGGACGAGCCTGTAACTTATGGTTCTTGGTCACCTAAGAACTGGCAGGGACGTTTCTTTGGTCCTTTGACAGTCAGAGAAGGTATCCGGGATTCCATGAACGTATTGGCCGTGAAAACCTTTATGATGGTTGGTGCAGAAACATCCTTTGAATATATGAAGAGTATGGGTCTGGAACATCTGGTGGAAGAAGATAAGGCAGCAACCACTGCCCTCGGTGGTCTGACACAGGGGGTGTCTGTTATGGAAATGACAGGAGCATACGCATGTATCGCAAATGGCGGCACATACTATGAACCTACTTATTACACAGTGGTATATGACCACGATGGCAATGTACTTCTGGATAACAGAGAAAAAGAAGGTACACGTGTTCTGAAAGAAACAACTGCATACCTTCTGACAGATATGATGGAAGATGTTATCACCAGCGGTACAGGTACTGCGGCACAGATCAGCGGAATGACGGTTGCCGGTAAAACTGGTACCACCAGTGATAATGTGGACTTGACTTTCTATGGATATACGCCTTATTATACGGCAGGTATCTGGATGGGCTATGATACGTCGAAAGAGATGACAAATGTCTCCGGCAGTGCCCATTTGAAGATATGGAAGCATGTCATGAGTCAGATTCACGCAAATCTGCCCAATAAAGAATTTACAAGACCAGACGGCATCGTAACGCTGTCTGTCTGCGCGGCAAGTGGTGCGCAGCCTTCCAGTCTGTGCAGTCAGGACTATTATGGTTACTCAGCACGTTCGGACTTGGCAGCTGCGGACTTCCAGAGAGATGATTCCGTATGTACCCTTCATAAGTCTTACACCGTTTGCTCCGAAACGGGCAAACTGGCAGGACCGAATTGCCCGAACCCCATCAGCGTGGTTGTGGCAGTGAAGGATGGACAGATCCTTGGCAAACCAAGTGAAGTTCCGGAAGGCAAACTGGATATTGATGTCAGTCAGGAATGTACTTCCGATCATATTGTAGAACCTACAACACCGGAAGAAACAACTCCTGGAACAGATAATGAAGGAACCACAACAGATCCTTCTACAGGAACAGGTGACAACAATTCAACAGAAACCACAACGCCTACCAATCCTGTAGATGATCCAAACTTCGGAATTCAATAAGAAATAAGATATATAGCTGGAATCTTCGGATTCCAGCTATCATATTTTTATCAGAATTTTCCACAGGAGGAAATGGAATGTTGATAGAAAAAGCCTGCAAGCAGGATGAAAAACGGATTTACGAGTTATACTGCGCTTCTTTTCCGCGTATGGAAAGAAAACCTTTTTCTAGAATCTGCAGAAATTGCAGAAACGGAAAAATGGAAATGTGGGTCATCAAAGAGCATACAGAGTTTCTGGGGTTTTTTGTATGCGCTGTTTATGAAGAGATGGTGCTGATTGATTATTTTGCGGTGATGCCCTCCAAACGGGGGAGGGGCGTGGGCAGCCAGGCTTTAAAGCTGCTTGCAGATATTTATCCAGAACAATATATTTTTCTGGAGATTGAGCCGGAAAATGAGAAAGCGTCCAATGCCCTCCAGAGAATACGAAGAAAAAAATTCTATATGCGCTGCGGCTTTCAGGAAACAGGTATCCTATGGGATATGTATGGCGTTCCCATGGAGGTATTGTGTTATCAAAAACAGCTTACTTTGAACCAGTGCGAAAAAATGTACCGTTATTTGTATGGGCGATTCTGGTTTTTGCCCATTCGCCGGATTTCCCATGCACATTCTCAAAATTCTGACATAATATAATAACAGAACTTTTGAAAAGACAGGTGACCAAAATGACGGACATTTGGAAACAAGCAGGTGTGGAAACCAGCGCGGATATGATTATGCCGCTGCCGCTGACACAGGAGGGCATCCGGCAGCTTCCGCTGGAAAGCCTGACCCAGGAAGTGGCTGATGGTACGGCAGAGAGCATGTATCCCGGCGTGCAGCTTCCCGGCAATCTGAAGATTACAGTGCTGCCCATTGTTCCCGGTATTACTATGTTCAGTTACATTCGCTTTTTCAATGCCTATCCCGGCGCTGGCAGTGTGGACATTTATGTCAATGGCAGAAAAGTAGCTTCTAACTTGCTGTATCGTAATTTTACGGAGTATATGAAAGCATTCCCCGGTTATTACCGTGTGGCAGTTTTCCGTGCCGGAACCACAGAAAATCCCCTTACGGTAAGTTATATCAACCTCATCGGATACCGTATCTTTACAGCGGCTCTGACGGGCACAGAGGGTAATGTTTCTCTGGAAATGATTAATGATAACCGTCGTTTCCTGCAAGGGAATATGGCTTACGTGCGGTTTGTGCAGCTTTCTGCCAATGCACCCAGAATGGATGTATATCTGGATGACAGTCTGGTGCTGTCTGATTTGAATTATAAAGAAGTCAGCCGCTATATGGCAGTGGTTCCCGGTGAGCACAATCTGAAGCTGCGGGAATACTTCAGCGGCGCTGTCTTGTTGGAAGACCCTGTGGTGACGCTGAAGGGCGGCAAAGCCTATACCATCTATGTTGTGGGTGATATGAATGACCGCGTGGGTCTGCAGGTTGTGATTCCGCTGGAAGGCGCTTCTTATCTTGCTTTTTAAATAAAATTTTCCTGATTGGTCTATACGAAGGCAGAAAAGTTTGTTATAATGACAATACTGTGAATAAATTGTCAAATCATACAAAAAGCAAAAGAAAAGGATGTTGATGTATGTTAAAGGGAAAAACCGTCATTTTGGGCGTAACAGGCAGCATTGCCGCTTACAAAATGGCAAATGTAGCAAGTATGCTGGTAAAGATGGAATGTGACGTACATGTCATTATGACAGAAAACGCGACCCATTTCATCACACCCATTACCTTTGAAACACTGACAGGAAATAAATGCCTGGTGGATACTTTTGACCGGAATTTCCAGTTCCATGTGGCACATGTTTCCCTGGCGAAAAAAGCGGATGTTGTGCTGATTGCCCCTGCATCTGCCAATGTCATTGGCAAACTGGCAAATGGCATTGCAGACGATATGCTGACCACCACCGTTATGGCTTGCACCTGCAAGAAGATCATTGCCCCTGCTATGAATACCAATATGTATCATAATCCCATTGTGCAGGATAATCTGAAAAAACTGCAGGCATATGATTATGAAGTGATCCAGCCGGACACAGGCATGCTGGCTTGCCGTGACGTAGGCGATGGCAAAATGCCTAAGGAAGAAGTGCTGGTAAGTTATATTCTGCGGGAAATCGCTTACGAAAAAGACCTGAAAGGTATGAAGGTCATCGTAACAGCTGGTCCCACTCAGGAAAGCATCGATCCTGTGCGTTATATTACAAATCATTCCACAGGCAAAATGGGCTATGAAATCGCAAAGGCTGCTATGCTTCGCGGTGCGGAAGTGACTCTGGTCAGCGGTGTCACATCTCTGGAACGCCCCATGTTTGTAGATTATGTGCAGGTAGTCAGCGCGGAAGATATGTTCCAGGCCATGAAAGCACGTTTCCTGGATAATGATATCATCATCAAATCTGCAGCTGTTGCGGACTATAAACCCAAAACTGTTGCTGATGATAAAATGAAGAAAAAAGATGGCGAAATGAGTATTGAACTGGATCGTACCCATGATATTCTCAAATATATGGGTGAACACCGCAGAGAAGGGCAGTTCTATTGCGGATTTTCCATGGAAACCCAGAATATGCTGGAAAACTCCCGTGTGAAACTGGATAAGAAAAACATTGATCTGGTCATTGCCAATAACCTGAAAGTAGCAGGCAGCGGCTTTGGTACAGACACCAATGTGGTTACCATGATTTCCAAACAGGAAGAAATCCAGCTGGAACTTCTGACAAAAGAAGAAGTTGCTCATAAGATTCTGGATGAAATTCTGAAACTGAAAGGCTGAGCCTTCTGATATGTAAATAAAAGAGCTGAAAATTTGGCATATTTGCTGAATTTTCGGCTCTTTTTTATTTCTTGGCTTTTTCGTTGTATGAGAAGATAAGGGTTTTGTTCGATAAAACGTCCAAATATTCCACAAAAACGTTTGTCCGTGTTGACAAATATAGTGTGCCGTGATACGCTTCTCTTATAGATGCGTTATAACGTACAACATAAAGGTAGTATATGCGAAATACTGTATTATCAATTCATTGACGGGTTTCTTTTCCGATGCTATTCTATTATAAAGACGTTTGTGCGCGGGAGGAGGAGCATATATGGATGCAATGAGCGGTATTATCGCTGAAAACCTAAAAAGGATTCGAAAAGAGAATAAATGGAGTTTAGACACTGTTTCCGATATGACAGGTGTCAGCAAGAGTATGTTGGGGCAGATCGAACGAGGAGAATCCAGCCCGACCATTTCTACATTATGGAAGATTGCAACGGGACTTCATATCTCTTTTACGGGTCTTTTGGAACAGTCTGAAAAAGAGGCTGAAATCATTTCCAAAGAGGAAGTGAATCCTCTTCTCAGTGACGGCGGACATTTTCGCCTGTACCCATTTTTTCCCTATCATCATGAGCGGAAATTTGAAATGCTGCATATTGAACTGGACCCGGGTTCCAGATCCGTTTCCGAAGCCCATGAACCGGGAACGGAAGAATTTATATTGGTCTATGAAGGCTGTTTCGTATTGGAAACAGACGGCAAACGCCATTATGTGGAAGCCGGCAATGCTATCCATTTTCAGGCAGACAGACCACATGTCTATGAAAACGGGTGTGACGGCAATACACGCATCTGCATGTTGATTTATTATCAGAAATAATATATAAAGAGAGGATGAACGCAATGAGCATTACCGACAGAGTAGAACGAATCCGTTTAAACTATGTAAACAGCAAGCCTGCCATTTCCTATGAAAGAGCGCGCATCTGGACAGAATCCCATAAAAGAACGGAAGGACAGCCTGTTGCCATTCGCCGCGCCCAGGCATTTTATGATACCTGTAATGAGCTGTGTGTCAATATTTTCCCTGATGAACTCATCGTTGGCTGTACCGGTGAATTTCGCAAATGCGGCATCCTGACACCTGAATTCTCCTGGACATGGGTGGATCGTGAAATGGATACCTTTGCAACCCGTGCACAGGACCCTTATGAAATGACAGATGAACAGCGTGCTTTTGTCAGAAAAGAAATTTTCCCTTATTGGGAACATAAATCTCTGGAAGAAGCATTTTTGGCACAGATTTCCGAAGAAACCAAACGGGTGGCTGTGGATACTGGCTTTGTAGACACAGACTCCAAATGGCGTCAGGCGGTAGGGGAAATCACTGCGGACTATCAGGACGTGCTGTTCAAAAAAGGCTTCGGCGGCATCAAAAAGGAAGCGGAAGCATATCTGGCAGAACTGGACGCTACATCTCTGGAAGGCGCAGAAAAAATTGAATTCTATCGCTCCATCGTATTGGTATGCGATGGTATCATCCGTCTGGCAAATCGTTATGCGGAAAAAGCAAGAGAAATGGCAGCGGAAGAAGCTGACGAAACCAGAAAAGCAGAATTGCTGCAGATTGCAGAAATCTGTGATGTGGTTCCTGAAAATCCGCCCAAATCTTTCCGGGAAGCCATGCAGTTCATGTGGTTCACACAGCTGGGCGGTATCCTGTCTGAAAACCCGCTGGCTTGGAACCCCGGACGTTTCGACCAGTATATGTATCCTTATTACAAAGCAGATAAAGATGCTGGCGTCATCACCAAAGATGAAGCACAGGAACTGATCGAATGCCTGTGGCTGAAACTTTCTGAATGGGTTTGGACAATTTCCGCCAATACAGCTGATTTCTTCGCTGGTTATAACCAGTTCCAGAACCTGACAGTAGGCGGCAGAACCAGAGATGGGAAAGACGCTACCAATGAACTGTCGTATATGTGCTTGAAAGCAACAGAAGATACTCTGGCACATCAGCCCGGCTTGAGCGTGCGTATCCATCCCGATACCCCTGATGAATTCATGGCAGCCGTGACCCATCTGGTAAGCAAAGGCACCGGCTTCCCTGCAATCCACAGCGATAATGCAGGCTATCAGATGTTGGTTAATGCAGGCTATGAACCGGAAGACGCTCGCGACTGGTCTAACTGCGGCTGCGTAGTTCCTCATTTCCGTAAAACAGGGGAATGGACTTCCGCAGCAAACCTGAACTTTGCGGCAGCGTTGGAATTTGCCACAAACGAAGGCAAAAGCCGTCTCAGCGGCAAAAAAATCGCTTTGGATGAAAAAGATCCCAAAACATTCTCTACATATGAAGAAGTGGAAGCAGCTTTCTATAAACAGTTTGCTTACCTCATCAAACAGGCTGTCATCAGCTTGATTACTGCCCAGCGCCTCCATGTGGAAATGGTTCCTAGACCGTTCATGTCCGCATGTATTGAAGACTGCATGAAGAACGGCAAAGACCTGACAAAAGGCGGCGCAAAATACAACATTGGTCCCGTTATCACAGGTATCGGTATTGCCGTTGTGGCAAACTCTCTGGCAGCTATTAAAAAGCTGGTATTTGAAGAAAAATCTGTAACCATGGCAGAAATCATCGACGCCATCAACAATAACTGGGAAGGCTATGATGAACTCCGTGCAAAAGTGCAGGCTGCGCCTAAATACGGCAATGACGATGACTATGTAGATGATATTGCAAGAGAAATTGGCAACTTCTTCTATCAGGAAGTTCATAAATATAAAGATATCAATGGCAATCACTTCCTGTCCGCATTCATGGGCATTTCCAACTACCTGCCTACAGGTAAGGTGCTGGGTGCTACACCGGACGGCAGAAAGGCAACAGAACCCATTTCCGAAGGGGTATCTCCTTATGTAGGTACAGATACATCCACACCTTTGGCTGCAATGCGTTCCGCTGCAAAACTGAATCAGGATATCCACAGCGGCGGCACACTGCTGAACCTCCGTCTGAATCAGGATCTGGTAGCAACCAAACGCGGTCAGGCAAATCTGGGCGCTATGATTCAGTCTTACTTTGCGCTGGGTGCCTTCCACGTACAGTTCAATACAGTTTCTACAGAAACCCTCCGCAAGGCACAGGCACATCCAGAAGATTACAAAGATTTGCTGGTGCGTGTAGCAGGTTACAGCACACAGTTTGTCAACCTGTCTAAGTCCATGCAGGATTCTATCATTGCGAGAAACGCACACGAAACATTCTAAGAAATCTGACAGACCGGCATTGCCGGTCTGTTCTTCTCATAGCAGAAAGGAATGGAAACAATGAAGGGATATGTGATGCAGTTACAGCCTTTTTCCGTCAATGACGGGGAGGGCATTCGAACCACCATTTTTATGGCAGGCTGTCCCCTGCGGTGTAAATGGTGTTCCAATCCGGAGGGCTTTGACCAAAAGCCAAAAACGGCGTTTTATGAAAAACTTTGTATTGGCTGTGGGCTTTGTACCACCGTTTGTCACGTCCATAATGGAATCAACCTCAATGACCCCGAACAGCGGGCAAAATGCGATGGATGCGGTGCGTGCGCTGACATTTGTCCGAAGAATGCAAAAAAACGCATGGTGGTAGAAAAAGAGGTTTCTGAAATTGTGGAAGAAGTGAAGAAACACCGCCTGTTCTATATGCAGTCCGGCGGCGGCATTACTTTTTCTGGTGGAGAAACCACCATGCAGCGGGAATTTCTGAATGAGCTTTCAGAAACCTTATATGATATGGGATTTCATTTAGCTATGGAAACCTGTGGCTATTTTGATTTTGCTCCACTGAAGCCCATTTTGCAGCGTATGGATTTGATCTTTATGGATCTGAAACATATGGATTCCGCAAAACATGCCTATTTTACAGGTGTTGGCAATGAAAAGATATTGGAAAATATCAAACGGTTGAAAGAATTGCCAGCGGAAATCGTTATCCGCATTCCTGTCATCAAAGGCGTCAATGCAGATGCGGAAAATATCAAAGCAAGTGCAGCATTTGTCCATACCCATTTGCCTCAGGCAAAAATGGAACTGCTGCCTTATCATAAATTCGGATTCGGCAAATATGAGGCGCTAGGCATGGAAACACCAGATGATACCTTTGCTGCACCCACGGAAAATGAGATGGAGGAATTGTGGAAAATCATAACGGATTTGGGTGTTTGTCTGGCGGATTATAGGTAATAAATGTTTGATTATCAGATTTGAAACATCTATATTTTTGCCTTCTTTTCTTAACAAAATCTTACTACTTTTCGCCATTCTTTCTCTTGACATCGACAGGGATTCCCTGTAGTATTCATAAAGACACGGAAACTTCAAGAGAATACGGAGGAACACCATCATGAAAAAATTACTTTGCGTATTTTTGACATTGTCACTTTGCACGGCAGCCTTTAGCGGATGTGCCTCAGATGAAGTGCAGAGTACGTCAGAACACACAGTTTCTACTTTGGATGATGGCGCACAGGTCAATGATGCCTTTAATACAGAGGTTATGACGACCTTGGACGGCACCACATTTCTTTTGAGTGATCATGATAACTGGTTTGCGCAGTCTGAAATGGGTTTTGGTATTACCAATACAGAACCTGTATTAGCAGGATTAAATAGTGGCGATGTAGGGGGCAGTGTCATCTCTCCCTATGCGGTGACATTATTTTTCATTCCACAGGACGTTTCCAATCAGATGATGGAAGCAGAAAACCTGTCTGAAGATGAACAGGAAGCTCTTGCAGCGGAACTGAGCAATGAAATTTTCTTCTTTACCGGTGTATGCCGTTTGCCCAAGAATGATGAAAAAGCACAGGAAGTCTATGCAGAATTTACAAGCATCTACGGCAATGTAGAAAAAATCGCAACAGCTTTTGACAGCGATTACTATCTGGGATATAATGATGATTACAGCTCTCTGGTGCTGACAGAGGAAGAAAAAAACAATTTGAGTGCGATCATTGAAGATCGGGAAAACTTCAAGAATAAAATCTTCATTTTCCCTGCATCTGAAGTACCGGAAAGCAATTTCGCCGGAAGCTTTAACAATTTTGAAACCACACTGCTGACTGGGGAAACCGTTACGCAGGATATCTTTGCAGACTATGATATGACGGTTGTCAATGTGTGGGCAACATGGTGTAATCCCTGCATTTCCGAAATGCCGGAACTGGCAGAACTGGATGGCGCTTTGCCTGAAAATGTAAATCTGATTTCCCTTTGTATTGATGGCAGTGATGATACCGCTTTCACACAGGAAATTCTGGATTACTGCGGCGTAAAATATCCGGTGCTGATGCCCAGCGATAGCCTGCAGACAAATGTAATTCAGTATATTTCCAGCGTTCCTACCACATTCTTTATTGATAAAGAAGGGAATGTTATTGGCAATCCTGTTGTGGGTGTACCTGGAAAATCAGGAGAAATCAAGGCGGCTTATCTGGAAGAAATCAATGCACGTCTGGAGTTGATTCGATGAATTGTAAACAAAATACTATGCGGGGCGGATGGATCAAATATCCGCTCCTTCTTTTTTCCGTGGGCATGATGGCTTATGGTTTTATTCGTCAGGAACATCTGACAGTATTAAAAAAGGCAATCACCATTTGCCTGGAATGTATAGGAGTAGGTTGATGAAGAAAACAGAAAAAAGACGTCATATCATACAGCTGATTGCAACGGTTGTGTCCAATGGCTATCTGATTGGCTTTACGCAGGGGAGAATACAGACAGGCGGGCAAAAATTCGTCTGTGTACCGGGTTTGAACTGCTATTCCTGCCCTGGTGCTGTAGGAGCATGTCCCATTGGCGCTTTGCAGGCCGTTCTGGGTGACCGAAAATTCCAATTCAGCTATTACGTATTCGGTTTTTTGCTCTTTGTTAGCGTATTGTTAGGCAGAGTTGTTTGTGGTTTTCTTTGTCCTTTCGGTTTTTTGCAGGACTTGCTCTATAAAATCAAAAGTCCAAAGATAAAAGTCCCTACAAAACTGGACAGAGGACTACGGTATCTGAAATATGTCATGCTGGCTGTGCCGGTCATAGTATTGCCCATTTTCCTCACCAATTCTTTTGGCACTGCACCGCCATATTTCTGTCAATATATTTGTCCAGTAGGGACATTGGAAGGCGGTATTCCCCTGACACTGAAAAATGAAAGCCTGCGGGGAATGATCGGATGGCTGTTCAACTGGAAGATGTTCTTGTTGTTATTGACTATTATTTCTTCCATATTGATTTGTAGACCCTTCTGCAAATATGTCTGCCCCTTAGGTGCTTTCTATGGATTATTCCAAAGATTCAGCTTTTATCACATGGAAGTGGATGCTTCCCGTTGTGACCATTGCGGCGCTTGTGAGAAAATCTGTCCAATGGGTGTAGAAGTAACAAAGAATATCAACAGCCCTGAATGTATTCGCTGTGGGCAATGTAAAAGCGTATGCCATACAGATGCCATTTCCGCCGGTTTTGTATTGGGATGCGGTGGAAGCTGTAAAACATGCAAAAAAGAAAAAGAAGTATAAAAAAAGCTGGAAGTTCAAATTTGAACTGCACCCCATTTGTTAGACAGTATGATATACTGAATAACAAGTGGGGTGATTTTTATGCCAAAAGGAGTACCAAATAAACGATATACACCAGAATTCAAGCAACTGGTGGTAGAAACGATGCGGGAAGAAGGTCTAAGTCTCAGTGAAACCATGAGAAGATTTAATATCAACTGTCTCGGTATTATTAAGCGCTGGGAGCGCATCTATCTTGAGGAGGGTCCAGAAGGTTTAGCGGTAGAACGACGGGGACGTAAAAATACAGGACAGCCAGCAAAGCTGCCTAAAGAGATAGAGGAAGATTTGATTGCAGAAAATCAACGGCTGCG
>NZ_FRAH01000021.1 GCF_900142265.1 Anaerotignum lactatifermentans DSM 14214
CTCTGAATGTTGTACAGTCATTTTCCAAGAAAGGATATCCTTTCGATAATGCCTGCTGTGAATGTTTCTTCAAGTACCTCAAAAAAGAAGAAGTTAACCGTAAAACATATCATTCTCTGCAGGAACTCCGGTTATCTGTATTCGAATACATCGAAGGATTCCATAATGCCAAGAGACCGCATAGTTCTCTCGGAATGATGACACCAAATGAAAAAGAAGAATGGTACTGGGCACAGCACTAAGCAGCTGTACTCGGCACTTTTCTTTATAAATTGTGTCCACTTTATTGACTATAGTCCATTTCTTTACTCCAACTCACCCCACTTCCCCTCATTTCCTATTCCTTCCCATGTTTTCTTTTCTTCAAAATCAAACCACACTCGCAGCCCAAAAAATACCTCTTCTCCAAAATCCAAAACCAGAAAATCCCTTTGTCCTTTCTCAATGCAGCACTCCCTTCGCAGAACCATCATCTTCTTTCCCCCCTACAAAAAAAATAAACGCTCACCCCGCTTCACCAAAAACGCCCCCTTTTCAAAATTTTCGCTTATTCCATTTTCCCGCTGAATTTTCTCAATTCACTTTTCCTCCCCATCCCTTTTCCCCACAAAAACAAAAAAAGGATAAATCCTTTCGGATTTATCCTTTTTTGTATCCCTTATATTAGAATCTGTTTACAAATTCCAAATTAGTTTCTGGGGAAGTTGATCTGAGCCTGAGCTGCTGCCAGTCTTGCGATAGGTACGCGGAAAGGAGAGCAGGATACATAGTCCAGACCGATCTGGTGGCAGAATTCTACGGAAGAAGGATCGCCGCCATGTTCGCCGCAGATACCCAGGTGGATGTCAGGGCGTACGGGTTTTGCTTTTTCTACAGCAATCTGCATCAGCTGGCCAACGCCTGTTCTGTCCAGTCTAGCTGTAGGGTCGCATTCATAGATGTTTTTGTCGATGTAGTCAGCCAGGATTTTACCAGCGTCGTCACGAGACAGACCATATGTCATCTGTGTCAGGTCGTTTGTACCGAAGGAGAAGAATTCAGCTTCTGTAGCGATCTGGTCAGCTGTCAGAGCAGCTCTGGGGATTTCGATCATGGTACCTACCAGATATTTCAGTTTTTTGCCTTTTTCTTCCATTACTTTTTCAGCTGTTTCTACAACAACATTCTTAACGTATTTCAGTTCCTTGATTTCGCCAACCAGAGGAATCATGATTTCGGGTACGATTTCGATACCTTCTTCTACAGAAACTTCAACAGCAGCTTCGATGATTGCTTTTGTCTGCATTTCTGCGATTTCAGGATAGCTTACAGCCAGACGGCAGCCTCTGTGACCCATCATAGGGTTCAGTTCGTGCAGACCTTTTGCTTTGATTTTCAGTTCTTCAACAGTTTTGCCTGTTTCTTTAGCCAGAACTTCGAATTCTTCATCTGTGTTAGGCATGAATTCATGCAGAGGGGGATCCAGCAGACGGATTGTAACAGGTCTTTCGCCCATTGCTTTGTAGATGCCTTTGAAGTCTTCTTTCTGGAAAGGTTCGATACCAGCCAGAGCTGCTTTTCTTTCTTCTACTGTTTCAGCCAGGATCATTTTTCTGAATTTCATGATTCTGTCGCCTTCGAAGAACATGTGCTCTGTTCTTGTCAGACCGATACCTTCTGCGCCGAAGTCGATCGCTGTCTGAGCGTCGTGAGGTGTATCAGCGTTTGTTCTTACTTTCAGCACTCTCTTTTCGTCAGCCCAAGCCATGAATTTTGCAAAGTTGCCGCTGATTTCAGGGTCAACTGTAGGGATATCTTCGCCATAGATGTTACCTGTGGAACCATCCAGGGAGATGTAGTCGCCTTCTTTGAATGTTTTGCCGCCCAGTGTGAATGTTTTTGCTTCTTCGTTCATTTTGATTTCTTCACAACCGGATACGCAGCATGTACCCATACCACGCGCAACAACGGCTGCGTGAGATGTCATACCGCCACGAACTGTCAGGATACCCTGTGCAGCTGCCATACCTTCGATGTCTTCAGGAGATGTTTCCAGACGAACCAGAATTACTCTGTCGCCAGCTTCAGCCTGCGCTTTTGCGTCTTCTGCTGTGAAGCAAACTTTACCAGCAGCAGCGCCGGGAGATGCAGGCAGACCTTTGCCGATAGGAGTCGCTGCTTTCAGTGCTTTCTGGTCGAAAGCAGGGTGCAGGATCTGATCCAGCTGTTTAGGATCTACTTTCATCAGCGCTTCTTCTTTTGTCAGCAGACCTTCGTCTACCATTTCTACAGCGATACGCAGAGCAGCGTTAGCTGTTCTCTTGCCGTTTCTTGTCTGCAGGAAGTACAGTTTGCCTTCTTCAACTGTGAATTCCATATCCTGCATGTCTTTGTAGTGGTTTTCCAGTTTATTTGCGATTTCCATAAACTGCGCATATACTTCAGGCATATCTTCTGCCAGTTTCGCGATGGGCTTAGGAGTACGAACGCCGGCTACAACGTCTTCACCCTGAGCGTTAACCAGGTATTCACCCAGCATCGCTTTTTCACCAGTTGCTGCGTTTCTTGTGAAAGCAACACCTGTACCGGATGTATCACCCATGTTACCGAATACCATCATCTGTACGTTAACTGCGGTACCCCAGCTGTAAGGGATGTCGTTCATTCTTCTGTAAACGAATGCACGAGGGTTATCCCAGCTGCGGAATACAGCCATAGCAGCTTCAAACAGCTGTTCCTTAGGATCCTGAGGGAATTCTTTGCCCTGGTCTTCCAGATAGATCTGTTTGAACATTTCAGCAACTTTCTTCAGGTCGTCTGCGGACAGGTCTGTGTCGTATTTTGCGCCAACCTGTTCTTTGTATTCGTCCAGTTTTCTTTCGAATTTGGATTTGGAAACGCCGATAACAACGTCTGCGAACATCATGATAAATCTTCTGTAGGAGTCATAAGCAAATCTGGGGTTGCCAGTTTTTCTTGCCAGACCTTCTACGGAAACATCGTTCAGACCCAGGTTCAGGACTGTGTCCATCATACCGGGCATGGATGCTCTTGCACCGGAACGAACGGAAACCAGCAGGGGATTTTCGGGATCGCCCAGTTTTTTGCCAGCCATTTCTTCCAGTTTGCCCAGAGCCACTTCGATCTGTTCGATCATTTCGTCAGTCAGCTTTTTGCCGCCTTCGTTGTACTCTGTGCAGGCTTCAGTTGTGATTGTGAAACCCTGGGGAATCGGCAGACCCAGGATTGTCATTTCTGCCAGGTTTGCGCCTTTACCGCCCAGCAGGTTACGCATGGAAGCATTACCTTCGCTGAACATGTAAACATACTTTTTGCTCATACTTTTTACCTCCTGTAAACACTTTATAATGATAAAGATGATTTGGGATACATACAAAAATCAAAATCCGCCGTCCTATCAACCGGCGCATCTTGTAAAAAACTTTGCAAGCCGCCTCGCCTTCCCTTTTTTCTTCCCAATAAGAAACAGACGTAATTTCTTCTTCAGGGCAAGTGTTGATGCAGTTTGCCATGCTTTTTCTTTTGCAGAATTTTCCCTATACTAAGATTATACCAAAACGCCATGGAACGCAAGCCGATTTTTTTGATTTTTTTGAATTGTTTTTGACGTATTTTGCCGCAGGGCTATGTATACAATGTATGCTTTTCAATGAAATGCACAAAAATTTCCATGCGTTTTGTCCAAAACCACCAAAAGAAAAATCAACCTTTCTTTTCACATTTTCTTTTCCCCGTTTCTTGTCAGCAATCTCCTTGGCTTCTGGGGCTTTCCATTGACCCGGAAGCCCCTTGGTTTTACAATATCCATAACGGCATAAGAGGTGCTTTCCACCCCCTCATCATTACCTGCTTTCCATATATATTGATCGGAGGAAATCTTCATGCATAAAGAAACAAAAGCACTGCTTCAGGAAAACAACCAACGGGAAACCCTTCTTTCTCCCAATTTTCAATCTGTCCTCACCGACATGGTGGTCTATCTAAGAGCCTCTCGTCTGCCATTTTCCCTTCAGGAACAAGTGCGTCGGGACATTACGGATATGTTTTTGGCAGGTCAGGAAAAAGGGGCTTCTCCTGCCGAAATCATCGGCATGGACTTTCAGGAATACTGCGATAGGCTTTTGCAGGAACTTCCTCAGAATAACCGCCGCACGCAAACGCTCTGTACCATCCGTGATATGTCCCTGGTTCTCTGCGTGGGAATGGCTGTTCTGTTCCTGCCGGAACTAATTGGTGTGCTGCTGTCACACACCCCCTTTCTGACACTCACGTTGGGGAAACTGATTTTTCTCGTAATCCTCATTACCTTTGCTTATGCCCTCGTGGAGAATATCTGCAAAAACGCTTTCACCTCTACGGAAAAACAAAACGCTCTCATCAAAAACATGCATTTTCTATGGCTGTTTGTGGGTTTTATACTACTGTTTTTCCTGAAAAAACCCGCTTGGGAAATTCCATTCTTCATTTCCCTCCTCGTTTGTGCCGTCCTGCTTCTGTGCTACGGACTGCTGAACCATTTTCTGGACTGATTTCAAAAAGAAAGCACGAAACCTTCTATTATATATAGAAAGATTTCGTGCTTTTTCATTGCCGATTTTCAAATATTGCCGATTTTCATGGAAGATTAGAATTCCATTTTTTCTTTCAGGTAAGGAATCAGGTCTGCGATAGGCATTCTTACCTGTTCCATCGTATCTCTGTCACGAACGGTTACGCTCTGATCTTCTTCGGATTCAAAGTCGTATGTGATGCAGAAAGGTGTACCGATTTCATCCTGTCTTCTGTAACGTTTACCGATGGAGCCGGTTTCGTCGTATTCGCAGTGGAATTCTTTGGACAGCATGTTGTAAACTTCGATGGCTTTGTCACCCAGTTTCTTGGACAGAGGCAGTACTGCTGCTTTTACGGGAGCAATTGCGGGATGGAAATGCAGAACAGTTCTTACATCGTTTTCACCCACTTCTTCTTCGTCGTAAGCTTCGCACAGGAATGCCAGTGTCATTCTGTCTGCACCCAGGGAAGGTTCGATGCAGTAAGGAATATATTTTTCGTTCTTTTCCTGATCGTAGTATGTCATATCCTGACCGCTTGTTTCCTGATGGCATTTCAGGTCGTAGTCTGTTCTGTCTGCAATGCCCCACAGTTCGCCCCAGCCGAAGGGGAACAGGAATTCAATGTCTGTTGTGCCTTTGCTGTAGTGAGACAGTTCTTCGGGAGAGTGGTCACGCAGTCTGATGCTTTCTTCGGACATGTTCAGATCCAGCAGCCACTGTCTGCAGAAGTTTCTCCAGTAGTGGAACCAATCCATATCTTTGCCGGGTTCACAGAAGAATTCCAGTTCCATCTGTTCGAATTCTCTTGTTCTGAATGTGAAGTTACCGGGTGTGATTTCGTTACGGAAGGATTTACCAATCTGACCGATACCGAAAGGCAGTTTCTTTCTGCTTGTTCTCTGTACGTTTTTGAAGTTTACGAAAATACCCTGAGCTGTTTCGGGACGCAGGTAAACCACGTTTTTCGCATCTTCTGTAACACCCTGGAATGTTTTGAACATCAGGTTGAACTGACGAATATCTGTAAAGTTGTGGGCGCCGCAGGAAGGGCAAGCTACCTGGTGTTCGTCAACGAAAGCTTTCATCTGTTCGTTGCTCCAGCCGTCAACAACTTCTTCAGGCATGTTGTGTGTTTTCATGTGGTCTTCGATGAGTTTGTCAGCACGGAATCTTTCTTTACATTCCTTACAGTCCATCAAAGGATCACTGAAGCCGCCAACGTGACCGGAAGCTACCCATGTCTGAGGGTTCATAAGGATCGCGCAGTCAACACCTACGTTGTAAGGGCTTTCCTGAATGAATTTTTTCCACCAAGCTTTCTTTACGTTGTTTTTCAGTTCCACACCGATGGGACCGTAATCCCATGTGTTTGCCAGACCACCGTAAATTTCAGAGCCGGGGTATACAAAACCTCTGTTTTTTGCCAACGCTACGATTTTTTCCATTGTCTTTTCTACCATTTGAAAAACCTCCTTCAAAAATTCCATTAGAAACTTTTTTCGAGGAATAAAAAAAGCCTTTTCATCCCTCGCCGTAAAGCAAGGGACGAAAGGCATCGTGTCTTCCGCGGTTCCACCCTCATTGATTTGCATTGGTTTATGCAAACCCACTCTTGTGAAAAATTGCTGCTCCCAAGTGCCATTCTTCGCTTTGTCCTGCCGGTCTTGCACCAACCGCCGGCTCTCTGAAAGTCCGCCGCAAATACTCCTCTTGTTCGTCACAGCTATGTAATTTGGTATCAATCTAACACGTTTCCAGAAGAATGTCAAGGGGAATTTTGATTTTTTCAAAAACAAATGTCCGCCGCAAAACGTCTGCTTTTCAAATCCAGTCCCACGTGCATCTGCAAATACTGCCGCATGACCTTGTCCAATTGTTCCAAGGCTTCGGGAGAAAGACGGAACCCGAAGATCTGTTTTCCCTCGTTTTCCAGCACATGAGAAAGAGCCGCTCCCACTGCCGGCAAAAGGGGCTTTGCTCCCGGTCTTGTGTGGTTCTGACAGGTGAATCCTTCCCCGTCGAAATATAGCTGCGCCGGCGTTTCCTCGCACACCATGCAGTCTGCCGATGCCAGCAGACCGGATAGCTGCAAATACTTGATTTCAAAGATACGCCCTGCCAGTTTTGGCTCCAGATGTCCCTTTGCCATACCCTGCAAGGTAAAGAGAAGGAGCTGCATGATTTCATCCTGTTCCATGCCTTCGGGACAGGTTTTCTCCACCAGTTCCGCCAGATACACCGCCTGAGAAAGAACAGCCACGTCATTTCGCAGACCGTAAAAACTTTCAATCAAATCAATCTGCGTCACCGACCAGAAGCCCCGCCCTTCGTAGATGGTAAAATCGCAGTAGGCAAAAAGCTGTGTCCCTGCCAGCAGATGACTTTTGGCATTTTTTGCCCCTCTGGCAGACAGACGCACCTTCCCCATCCCTTTGGCAAGAACGATAATCTGCTTGCTGCTTTCGCCCCGCTGGGCTTCCCCTATGACGATGCCTCTGATTTTCCCTACGCTCATGGTCTGACTCCCTTTTTTCATAAAACCAACGGAGAAAGCCATGAGCTTCCTCCACTCAGGGTGTCGAAAAAGTCGACACCCTGTCGTCAAAATCAGGATTTTGACGAGATTCCTGTATGTATAAACAGTACGTTCCATCGGCATAAAAATGCCTTGAAACGTGCTGTTTTCCTCGTCGGAAGTGAATTCCGACTGCGGATTCCAGTTGGGAAACGCTTTGTTTCCCAATCCCTTCCGCGTTCTTGAAAAAATATATACCTTCGTTTTTCTACAGTTTGAACGGAGAAAGCCACAGGCTTCCTCCGCTATGTCAATAAAATTCTTTATATTTCGAGCTGTTTTCGATGCGTCTGCGTCCGTTTTCCTGCTCCCGTCTGGTGCTTTCGTGATACCGCAGATAATCGCTGACCTGCCCTGTCTGTGTGAACCGCTGCCATAATGCCGTCTGTTTTTTGTCCATATCCATCGTCCCTTTCCGTTTTTAGAATATGAAAGAGAACCAAAACCATACGGCACAATTCCTGCCAGTTCTTCCAGTGAATTTTTTAAATATTTTTCTTGTCGTAACCGAAATTTTTCAGCAGGAAATCGCTGTCCCGCCAGTCTTTCTTCACCTTTACCCAAATCTGCAAAAAGATAGGAGAGCCCAACAGCCGTTCCATATCCTGACGGGCATAGGTGCCGATTTTTTTCAGCATACTGCCGTGTTTGCCGATAATGATACCTTTATGGGAATCTTTTTCGCAGTAAATGAGTGCCTGTACGTCTACCATGTTCTGGTCAGGACGTTTTTTCATGGACATGATTTCCACAGCGATACCGTGAGGAATTTCATCCTGCAACAGATACAGCGCTTTTTCACGGATGATTTCAGACGCAATCTGTCGTTCCGGCTGGTCTGTCACCATTTCCGCAGGGAAATACTGAGGACCTTCCGGCAGGAATTTCCGAATGACAGAAAGCAGTGTTTCTGTGTTGCTGCCTGTTGCCGCGGAAATAGGCACCACTTCTTTGAAGGGGTACAGTTTCCGATATGCGTCGATGATCGCCAGCAGTTTTTCCTTATCGGGTACGGTATCGATTTTGTTGATAACCAGCACCACAGGTGTTTTTACGTTACCCAGTTTTTCCAGCACATACTGGTCTGCTTCCAGCACCTTGTCTGTGGGTTCCACCAAAAACAGTACCAAGTCCACTTCCTTGAATGTGTTTTCAGCAGAACGCACCATAAACTCGCCCAGTTTATGTTTGGGCTTATGGATACCGGGTGTGTCCAAGAATACACACTGGAAATCGTCTTTTGTCAAAATACTTGTGATTTTATTTCTTGTGGTCTGGGGCTTATTGGACGTAATGGCAATCTTTTCCCCAATGAGGCAGTTCATCAGTGTAGATTTCCCTACGTTTGGTCTGCCGATGAGAGATACAAATCCAGAATAAAATTTCTTCATCTTTCACTCTCCAATTCTTTTTATATTATTTTCCAACAGTTTCTAAAAATAAATCTTCTTGTTCTTCGTCCCAGTATAGAGTTTCTCCATCAATACTCAAATAGAACAAAGTTGCTTGTCCATTTTGATACTTTTCGTTATGTCCAATTCTAGCAGAATATGTATGCTCTTTCTTTGTGGTTAAATCTGTAAAGCCGTTTTTACAAGTCCACAACCCACAACCCATAGGGTCTGTTTCGACATAGTTTAATGTATCAAAATCAATGCCATTTTTCCAAATATCTTGAACACTATCTTCAATACTTAAACGATAATATCCATCTATTACACCGTCAGTGTTTTTGTTTTCTGTAAGATTTTGTTCTACCACTTGTCCTATTTCTGAATTCGCAGAGCCCGAATGATTACTCGAAGTTGGTAAAATCATTGGCAGAATATAAAGCGACATAAGTACACAATATACAAGACATCCAATAGTTGCTTTTTTCTTGAACGGAGATTTACCCAATAAGAATAGCACTGCTATTGGTGGTAATAAAATTATTAACCCTATAACTACCGCTTTATATCCTGTACCACAGTTTTCTTGTATTCCGTAATTAGAATAACCGCCACTTTGCCTTACAGCATTTCCTTGCCCATTTTCATTAGATTCCAAAATACCCGAATTTTCAGAAACAATAAAATTACAATTAGGACATTTGTTAAATTGAACATAGTTTCTTCTTAAAGTTTCGATTTGCTCACTTTGTTTCAAATATTTTTTACCATGGAAAAGCGTCCCTTTTTGCAATGTTTCTGCCTTGGATATATCTTTTGCTAGTTTTTTATTGCGAGCTATTTCTGTTGATGAAACAAACCATGTCTTTCCACAATGAGGGCAGGTAAACTTATATTGTGCCATAGCTACCTCCTTACGCCTGTTCTGCTTTTTCCGCTTCTTCCGCAGCCTTTGCCGCCGCTTCTCTGGCGTCCCATTCTGCCTGCATTTCCAGCATCATCATATACTGGAGCCATCTGTCGTTTTTGGTGTCGATGTCTTCCTGTGTCAGACCTTTCAGTACGGTCAGCGCCTGATAATACTTCATGCCGTCCTCAACGGTGATATATTCGGATTTCATACCCAGCACAATGCCGATGCGGTTGGGCAGCATATACCGGCGGATTTCTTCCTGTACGCCTTCAATGGGTTTGCCCAGACGTTTCATAAATTCCAGGGCATTTTTGTAGTGGATGATGTATTCACTTTCTTTGATTTTCACCCGCTGACCCTGCCATTTTGTTTCGATGTATTCCACGATTTCATCCATGGTTTTGGGATTTGCCTGTACTTCGATGCCTGCAAATCTTGCTTTCAATGCTTCAATGCCTTTTGCTTCCATTGTTTACACTCCTTGTTCTTTCAATTCATCATATTTTTTCCGAATGGCCTGCATATCTTCCCAAGCCGGTCGTTTTTTCGTTTCGTCCCGTAATAATGCGGAAGGGTGGTAAGTGGCGATGATGTGATAGCCTTTTCGCTCGATCCACTGCCCCCGCTGTCTTGTGATTTTAAAATCAGGAGAAATGATGGTGGTTGCCGCAATCCTGCCCAGACAAACAATGATCTTCGGGTGAATCATGGCAAGCTGATATCTGAGATAATTCAAGCACGCTTCTTTTTCGTCATCATGGGGATCTCTGTTTCCGGGGGGTCTGCATTTGACGATATTTGCCACATACACATCCTCCAGAGAAAGATTCACCGCCGCCAGCATTTTATCCAGCAGCTGTCCCGCGGAACCCACAAAGGGAATCCCCGTCAAATCTTCCTGCTGACCGGGGCCCTCCCCAATGAACATAATATCCGCGTTGCGGTTGCCCTTGCCAATGACCACGTTTGTCCGCATTTCGCTCAAGCGGCACTTTTTGCAGCTATAGCAGGCACCCTCTAAAATTTCCCAGCTTTTTTCCATAAACCATCACTCCAACATATACTGACGCAAAGCATCTTCCGCCAGTTCCACAAAGTCTTCTCCTGCGCCCCAGTCAAAGCGGAAAATAACGCCTTGTCCACCGCCGCCTGCCGCCAGATGCACATGAGTCACCCCATCAAAATCCGTAGCAAGAACTGTCAGTGTCGCCCGATTGCTGGAACGTATATAATATTTTTCAAATAATCCCATGGCTACAGTCCCCTGTTCTGTTTCCTGAATATATTTATCCAGAAATTGTGCGGAAATGGCATTGTTTATCTGCTGCCACACCAGTTCCAGCACCTCCTTGGGCGCAACGGATACTTTCAAATCTTTCACTTCCATGAGAAATCCCCCTTTTCCTCAGGTTCTTACTTGATGTCCTCCCCGCGGAAGCCAAAGGGCAGCAGTTCCGTCAGGGCAAATTCCTTCTCCCCTTCTAATTCGCTCCAAAGGACCACTTTTCCTTCTGGTATGAACTCAAAAAGTACCTGTCTGCAAATGCCGCAGGGAGCCGCATACTCGCCGCTGCTTGCCACAATGGCGATTTTCTCAAATTCTCGCACACCTTCAGAAACAGCTTTTGTCACCGCTGTCCGCTCTGCGCAAATGGTCGCTCCATAAGTGGCGTTTTCCACGTTGCATCCTGTAAAGACCCTGCCGTCCTTTGCCAGCAGTGCCGCCCCCACCTGAAAATGAGAGTAAGGGGCATAAGCCCTTGTCATGACTTCTTTTGCCTTTGCGATGAGTTCCTGATTTGTCATGGAAACACTTCCTTTCCCTTATGCGCGGGGAATTCCCGCCAGTTCCAGAATCTCTTTCTGTTTGGCGAACATTTCTTTTTCTTCTTCCGGCTCCATATGGTCATAGCCCAAAAGATGGAGCATGCTGTGAGCGGTGAGGAAGGCAATTTCCCGTTTCAGAGAATGACCGTATTCCTCCGCCTGTTCTCTTGCCCGTTCCAGAGAAATGATGATATCCCCCAGCACCACTTCGCCCTTCTCGTTTCTGTCCATGATTTCCCCTTCTTCAAAGGTGAGCTGGGGAAAACTCAGCACATCCGTCGGGCGGTCGATGCCGCGGAATTGTTTGTTAATCTGATGGATTTCCTCGTTATCCACGATGGAAATGCTGATTTCGCATTCTTCCTGAAAGCCTTCGTATTTCAGGCTGTCCAGAGCAATTTTTTCCATAACGGCTTCCATCTCTTCCGGGAAGCCCTCTGTCCGTATATCAATCAGTACTGTCACTGTTTGTTTCCTCCTGTTCTGTGTCTGCCTTTTTCTTGGCAGCCTCTTGGATTTCCTTCTGTTCGGGATAGGAAACCCGTTCATGATACATGCCGTGGAACACCTTCAGAAAAGCCAGTCGGATGGTTTCCAGTTCATTCAGGGTTAAACCGCTGTTGTTCAGCTGTCCATCGTCCAGTTTGTCTTTCATCAAGTTTTTCACAGCCGCTTCCGCTTCTTCCATGGTCTTGCCATGACCCAGCATGGAGCGCACCGCCGCTTCCACCGTATCCGCCAGCATCACCACTGCCGACTCCCGGCTGGAAGGGATGCGTCCCTGATAGCGGTAATCCGCTTCGTTCACATTCTCCGCGCCATAAAGCTTCAAAGCTTTGAAATAGAAAAATTTCACCAGAGAATTGCCGTGGTGCTCCACGATCATATCCCGCACCACCGGCGGCAGTTTATACCGTTCTGCCAGTTCCAGCCCGCCTTTGGTGTGTCCCGTGATGATTTTCGCACTTTTTTCCGGCGGCAGTTCGTCATGGGGGTTATACCCAGACTGATTTTCCGCAAAAAACTGTGGATACCGCAGTTTTCCCACGTCGTGATAGTAAGCCCCGGCTCTTGCCAGCGCCGTATTGCCGCCAATGTCATAGACGGCTGTTTCCGCCAGATTTGCCACAATCAAACTATGGTGATATGTCCCCGGTGCCTCAATCATAAGCTTGCGCAGCAGTTCGTTGTTGGGATTGGTCAGTTCCATCAGTCGCAGTGGTGTATTTGCCTCAAACATATTTTCCCAGAAAGGCAAACTGCCCACAGCCACAATCATGGACAGCAGCCCTGTTACGGCGCCAATGCCGCCTTGGAACAGCAATTCCGTAGAATACCCTTCCCCGAAGAAAAATCCCAGAGAAATGGTAGTCACAAAATCCACTGCCGCCATACCCAGCGCCGCCGGAATCAGATGGGAACGCTTGTCCGTTTTCTGAATGATGAGGGCAGCAAAGGTACCGCTGATGAGGGCGTACATCAAAAACTGCACATCCCCATTGAAGATAAAGCACCCAATGATGCAGAACAAAGCATTGAGCCACAACGCCATTCGTCTGCCCACCAGCAGGCTCACCAGCATAGCAAAGAGCCCTACGGGAACAATGGTAAATACCGTCAGGTTTGCCAGTATCCGTATGAGCAGCACCATCATCATGTAGATGGTGAATAACATGCGTATTTCATTGGGCTTGAGAAGAATATTCCCCTTGCCCCACCGGAAAAACAGATACAGCGCCGCAAAGAGCATGCCTGTAATGACCAGACTGCCCAGCATAGGCATCAAACTGCCTTCCAGCCCTGTTTCACTGACCAGATTCAGCGCCACCAGCTTGTCGTAAATCTCTTGGGTAATGATTTCCCCTTCGTCTACGATTTTCTGGTTTTTGCGGATGAGAACTTCATCCACTTCCGCCCGTTTTTCCTCTTTAGCCGCTTCCACAGCCGCCTCATCCACAATGAGGTTGGGTTCCACAGCTGCCGACAGGATGACCCCTGCCATGGTTTTCAAGTCACTGCTCCATGCCAGTTCCTGCAAATAAGTCAGCCCGGACGCTTTGGCTTCCGTCAAACCGTCTGCCGTGACCCCTTTATCATAAATCTGTTTCAGTACCGATACACAGTCATTGGCAAATGCCTTTCGCTGGTCTGCCGTGAGATTTTCATAAGCCATGAGCTGTCTGTTGGACAGCACCACAGGCAATTCCAGCGAAATCTCCTGGACGGCGTTGTAAAAACTTTCCCCTTCCGGCAGTCCTGCCAGAACTGTATCCAGCTCCTGAAAGACCCCTTCCACCATGGTCACATTTTTATCCATGACGGTGGTATCCGTTTTATAAATTGGCCCCACGCTGTTTGCCGCCGCTTCCCGGAGTTTTTCCGTTGCCGCTTCATCCACCGTGTCTTCCGGTGCCACATACCGCTTGGTTGCCACAGAGCCCACCTGCACCGTTTCCCGCTGCTGAATAGAGCCTGTCCCAATGCAGACGATGGTCACCGCAAAAGCCAGCACAAACAATACAATCCGGTGCAGCTCCTTACGCTCTGCCCCATCTGCTATCTTTCTTTCCATCTGCATCACTCCGCTTTCTGGATTCAAACTTTTCATATGCCAGAATGATTTTCTGTACTAAGGGATGACGCACAACGTCCTTGTTGGTAAGGGTAATCATGCCGATGCCCTCAATGCCGCTCAAAATTTTGGTAGCTTCCAACAAGCCGGAGCGTTTGCCCTCTGCCAAGTCGATCTGTGTCAAGTCTCCCGTAATGACCGCCTTGGAACCATACCCGATACGGGTCAGGAACATTTTCATCTGTTCCGGTGTGGTGTTCTGGGCTTCATCCAGTACAATATAGGCGTTATCCAGTGTACGTCCGCGCATATACGCCAGAGGCGCCACTTCAATCAGCCCTTTTTCCATATTTTTTGTAAAATTTTCAACCCCCATAATTTCGTAGAGCGCATCATAGAGGGGGCGCAGGTAAGGGTCTACCTTCTGCTGCAAATCCCCCGGCAAAAAGCCCAGTTTTTCCCCTGCTTCAATGGCAGGTCTAGTCAAAATGATGCGGTTGACTTCATTGTTTTTGAATGCGGTGATAGCCATTGCCATTGCCAGATAAGTTTTCCCGGTACCAGCAGGACCAATGCCAAATACCACCGTATTGTTCTTCATCAGGTCGATATATTTTTTCTGCCCCATGGTCTTGGGTTTTAAGGGTCTGCCGTTGGCAGTGATGCAAATCAGGTTGTCATAAACCTTTTCCAGTTCCTGCAAATCGGCTTCTTCGGCGGAAGAAATGAAGTATTCCAGATTCTGTTCTGTGATTTCTTCCCCTCTGCGGGCAAGGGCAGCCATGGAGTTGAGCACACTCCACGCCTTGTGTACACCTCTTTCTTCCCCAACCACTTTCACATCATCGCCGCGGTTGACAATCTGCACACCGCAGCTTTTTTCGATTTTTCTGATATTGCTGTCAAACTGCCCGAATACAGGCAGGATAATGTCATTCTCCAACTGAATGGTTCTCTCTATTTGACTCATCTTCGACATCAAATTCCTTTCTCACTTGTTTTTTTCCAATTTCTTCGGACAAAGTCACTTTGCACACTGCCCGGACTCTGTCTGTATATGTTTCATATCTGATTTCCGTCTGCGCCACGGACTCGCCTTCTGCCAGCCCTTCCGCCGCTTTTTCCTTGCATTTTGCTTCCAAAAGGGCTTTGGCTTCCTCTACAGTATAAGTCTTTTCCGCCGTTTCATAAGGGCGGTAAACTTCTGTCCGCAGAGAAAAAGGCAGTGTCCAGTCTCCCAGACCCATGTTTTTTTCTTCCAAAACTTCCTTGTCGAAGTCGCTTTCCATGTGTGGCTTGATGAAATCCAGTTCCAGATCCCCAAAAAGCAGCACATGATTCTCCTTCTCCTTGCCGCCGAAAATCTTTTCCGTTTCCGTCAGCATTTGTTCTTCCGTCACCTCTGCCCATGTGGTTGCCTGCACGCTTCCGCTGGCTGCCACATATTCCGTTTCCATGGGCTCCCCTTCCAGCCCCACCAGAACCTCCGCAGAAATGAGCACATCCCCAGCCTGTACCACATCTCCCGCCTGCACAAGGGGCGTTCCTTTGGCTGCCGTGATTTTCTCCACCACGCCGTCTTTTTCAGCAATGATGTCACAGGGCGTTTCTTCTTCCATGGGCGTAGGAGCCACAATGGTTTCCGCTACTTTTACCGTAGCTTCCGCCCCCTTGATGGACACACTCACCCAGGATAAGTCCGAAATATCCGCCAGCAGCGCCTTGGTCACCGCGTCTGCGTCCACCTGTTTTTTCCATTTTCCCGGCTTCAGACCGTATGCCTCGCAGGCAGTCAAAATCTCCTCCTCTGTCAAACGTTCATTGCCTTCCACATGAACCACCCAGACGAAAGAAGAAAGCACATAGAGGGTCGCCGCAAAAAATAAGATGCCCACTGCGAATATGGGATGGGTCTTTGCGTGCCGCATCTTTTCCGGCAAACCACCCAATGCCAAAATCTCCAAATGGCACCCTGTCTTTTGGGCACATTCTTCCAGTTCTTTCAGTCCCGCCAGAGAAGTTTTCATCTCCATACCGCCGCCGACACCCTTGGCATCCCAGAATAAAATCCGGCGGTATGCAGCCAGATTCATGAACCGTTCCATGGAAAAACCGGTTATTCTTATCATAACATATCCACGCAAATAATACCACAATACGGGCAACAAATTCCGCACCTGCCTTCCTTCCTACCGCAAAAATTCCAGGCGAAAAATCCGCCCTTTCACCACGATACAGGCTGCCGACATCTGCTTCAGTTCCAGCCCTTCTCCCGTCAGCAGCAGCCTGCCTGCGCCCGTGGCAATGCGTATGGTTTCAGCGCTGTATTCCAACAGCCCCTTATGGTTTTCCACGGTCACTTCCTCCTGCCCCACCATGGACACCAGCGGCAGATCCAGCACCACTTCCTTGGGCAAATCCAGCTTTTCCGCCATGCCTTTGCCAAATCCCATGACCAGAACCTCCTCTCTGTCAAATGCCCTCTCTTATAGGTATGCCCGCCGTCCCCGTCCCATACCCGCAAAAAAAGCCGGAAGCCCTTTCGGGGCATCTTCATAAGAAAACAAAGAAAGCCAAAATCCTTATCATTACAAAGGATTTTGGCTTTCTTATTTTATTAAGATTTTATTTGTTATGTTTTCTTCTGAAGACAGCCGTCGCAATTCCCCTTAAGAAATCAAGAAAAAGGAAAACCAATGTTTTCTTAAGGGGAAATTGCTTTGGCAAAAACCAAACTCCTTCCGGCTGTGTGTTTCTATGAATTTTTTATCAGGACAGCAGCGCGCGGTCGCTGGAAAATTCGCTGCCGCTGGCAACAGAGAACTGCCGCAGCAGGTCGTCCACCGTGAGTTTTTTCTTTTCTTCCCCGCGGATATCCAGAATAATCTGTCCGTTGTTCATCATAATCAGACGATTGCCGTGAGCAATGGCGTCTTTCATGTTATGGGTAACCATCAGGGCAGTCAGGTTATTTTCCGCAATGATGCGGTCGGAAATTTCCAATACCTTTGCCGCCGTTTTGGGGTCAAGGGCTGCCGTATGTTCATCCAGCAGCAGTACTTTGGGCTTTTTCAGGGTAGCCATCAGCAGTGTCAATGCCTGCCGCTGACCGCCGGAAAGAAGCCCCACCTTGGAACGCAGGCGGTTTTCCAGCCCCAAATCCAGTGTTTTCAAAAGTTCTTTGTATTCTTCCCGTTCTTTGGCTCGGATACCCCAGCATAAGTGCCGTGTTTTGCCGCGACGGTAAGCAATTGCCAGATTTTCCTCGATTTCCATATCTGCCGCCGTACCCATCATGGGGTCTTGGAACACACGTCCCAGATAAGCCGCCCGTTTGTAGTCCGGCAGTCTGGTGACATCTTTCCCGTCGATAAGCACCTGACCTTCGTCCAAAGGCCATGCGCCGCAGATGGCATTCATCATAGTGGATTTTCCGGCGCCATTGCCGCCGATGACGGTGACAAAATCCCCTTCTTCCAGCTTCAGATTCAAGCCGCTGAGGGCTCTTTTTTCATTGATGGTATTTGCATTGAATGTTTTCGATACGTTTCTTAATTCCAACATAATCTCAAGCCCCCTTTCCTGCGCGGCGAATCCGGCATCTTCCCTGGAGATAAGGCACTGCAAGGAAAAGCGCAACGATAAGCGCACTAATCAATTTCAAGTCTGTGGTTTCCAGTCCCAGCCAAAGGACAACGGCAATAACCACGAAGTATAAAATCGCGCCGAATACAACGCTGAGCATACGCAGGGCGAAATTATTGAAAATCTTGCCGAACAGCACCGCACCGATGATAACTGCCGCCAAACCGATAACGATGGCACCTCTGCCCATGTTGACGTCAGCATTGCCCTGATACTGGGCGTACAGCGCACCGGAAAGTCCTACCAGCGCATTGGAGAGCACCAGACCAAATACTTTCATACGGTTTGTGTTAATGCCCTGGGCACGGGACATATTGGCGTTATTGCCGGTAGCACGAACAGCACGGCCCACTTCTGTGCCGAAGAACCAGTATAAAACGGCGATGGTGACCGCTACAAAAATCACAGATACCAAAATGGCATGAGGAATATCCCGAAGGCTCAAAATCAGGTCATACTGATTGACGTTGATGGCTTTGTTGGACGCCCCCATAATACGCATATTCACGGAATACAATCCCAATTGTGTCAAAATCCCGGACAGGATAGGCGGAATCCCAAACAGGGTATGGAACAGCCCTGTCACCAGACCAGCCAGCGCCCCTGCCGCTGTGGCACATACCAGCGCCACATAAGGATTGACCCCTGCCAGCATCATGACCACTGCCACAGCGCCGCCGGTGCCGATGCTGCCGTCTACCGTCAGATCCGCATAGTCCAGAACTTTATAAGTGATGTATACCCCAATTGCCATAATTCCCCAAATGAGTCCTTGGGCTACAGAGCCGGGCAGTGCTCGTATCAGATCCATGATTTCCATGGGTGATCCCTCCTCTTTTTTTCTTTCCTCTTTCCTTTGGAAGAAAAAACAACGGGACGGTTGGTCCCGCTGTTCCTTCTAAAATGATTACGTCATGTCAATGTTCATTTTTTATTCTTCAGCACCGATGGCAACCATGTCTTCCGGCATAGTGATGCCAAGTTCTGCCGCGATTTCCGCATTGTACTTCGGTGTGATGTTTTCGGAAACATATTCGATGGGCATGGTGGCAGGGTCTGCGCCATTTACCAGAATTTCGTAAGCCATTTCACCAGCTTTGCAGCCCAGTTCGTAGTAGCTGATGCTCAGTGTTGCCAGGCCGCCAGCTGCACACATATTTTCTTCTCCAGTGATTACGGGAATTTTCGCAGGTACGGTCACGTTTTTGATGATCTCCATGTTGTTTGCCATAGTGTTATCTGTAGGGATATATACTGCATCACAGTCTGTGATGGCGTTTGTGATCACTGCCTGTACTTCGTTGGAGTCAGCCGCCGTAAATTCTTCCCACGCGATGCCGGCTTTGTCCAATTCTGCCTGTGCCAGCTGAGACTGGAACTGGGAGTTGGGTTCCGCGCTGCAATATACAATGGCCACTTTCTGTGCGTCAGGTACTACTTTTTGCAGCAGTGCAATCTGCTGGTCAACAGGCGCCAGGTCAGATGCGCCGGTTACGTTATAGCCCGGTGCCTCATTGGATTCGATAACACCTGCTGTCATATAGTCAGTAACAGATGTACCGACGATGGGGATATCGCCTGTTGCCGCCGCAGATGCCTGCAAAGCGGTTGTGGCATTGGCCATAATCAGATCCACGTTATTGGAAACGAATTTGGTTGCGATGGTAGCGCAGTTTGCCTGTTCGTTCTGGGCGTTCTGATAGTCAAATGTCACTTTATCCCCAAGCTTTTCTGTGAGGGTATCCTGAAAACCTTTGGTGGCTTCGTCCAGTGCCGCATGTTCCAGCTGCTGGATGATCCCTACGGTATAAGTACCGTCGCCAGTGGTTTCTGCTGTTGTTTCTTCTGCTTCTCCGCTGCTTCCACAGCCTGTCATGGCTATCATGACAGCCGCCATGGCTGCCGCCGCAATCACTCGCATCTTTCTTTTCATAGTCATACACTCCCTTATCTATTTTTTGCTTTTGTAACACACTTACGGTTTACTTTCGCACGCACACACGGTTATGCTGTGCTTTGTTAAAGTACATTATAGACCTCAAAAACAAAAAGTCAAGGATTTTTCTTTTTTTCTAATGCAAATACATCGTGCATGATATTGATGCGTTTTTTCCCAACAAAAAAAGCAGTCCCTCTCAAGGACTGCTCCACAAGTGCCCAAAAATAGCCAAAAACCCTGAAACACCAAGGATTCCGGTCAATTCATTTTTATAAAAAATAATGTTTTCCACCCTCTGCCGAACAGAAAAAAGCGAACCACATAAGTGGTTCGCTCTGAACTCTGATTTTATTTGCCTTGGAGCATTTTTCTCACAAGATTGCCTACGACTTTGTTGTCCGCACGACCTTTTACCTTAGGGGTAACAATGGCCATTACTTTCCCCATTTCTTTTACGGATGCTGCGCCGCTTTCGGCAACGGCTTCCTCTACAATCTTCTGAATTTCTTCTTCACTTAACTGCTCTGGAAGGTAACCCAATAAAATTTCGATTTCTCTGTTCAGTTTGTCGATCAGATCCTGTCTGCCGCTTTTTTCATATTCAGGCAGAGAGTCACGGCGGCTTTTCAGCTGTTTGGCAATAACGTCCAGAACACCGTCCTCATCCAGTTCGATCTTCTTATCTTTTTCAATCTGCAGAATACCAGAACGAATGAGCTGAACGGTATCTTTCCGAACCGTGTCTTTCTCTTTCATGGCAGTCTTCAGGTCCGCAAAAAGCTGTTCTTTTAATGACATAACCATCATTCCTTTGTGCAACAAAATAAAGTAAAATTATTTGAATTTACGTTTTCTGGCAGCTTCGGATTTCTTTTTGCGTTTTACGCTGGGTTTGTCATAATGCTCTCTTTTGCGTACTTCGCCCATGATGCCGTCTCTAGCACATGTTCTTTTAAAACGACGCAGTGCGCTGTCTAAGGATTCATTTTCTTTAACTTTTACCTCTGACATGAATTTCCCTCCCTCCAGATGCGAGATTCGTGTACGGGAAAGGCTTACCTTTTTTACCGTACATTTAGGAATTATACACAAAAAAACGGCTCTCGTCAATAAAAATAAACGGATTGGGGCGAGAAAATTTGATTTTTCCGCAAATTTTGGCTTTCCCGACCAAAAAGCAGACCATCTTTTCCCCCTTCTGTCTGTTTCCCGCCAGACAAAAAAACGGAAAAACCACAGGCTTTCGCCCGCATCTTGCCTGCTGGAGAGAAAAACGGAGGCTGCTCCCCCAGAAAACAAGTACAGCCGGAACCCCTTGGATTCCGGCTGCCATATTCTCTTACTTCAAGAAATCAGCTTAAAGCATATTTTCACGCTTTTTTCTTTTCTGTTTTCTTAGCGGGTTTCTTTTCTGCCTTTGCTTCTTCCGGCACTTTCCGCTCCAGCACCACCATACCCAGAGGAGGTACTTTCACGCGGATGCTGTTCTGGTAGTGATTCCAAGGCATTTTTTCGCTGACTGCGGCTTTTTTGTTGACCACGCCGCTGCCGCCGTATTTTTCCGCGTCACTGTTGAAGACTTCTTTGTATGTTCCCGCAAAAGGCACACCAATGCGGAAATCTTCATATGTTTCCGGTGTGAAGTTGCAGATGAAATACAGTTCCTTGTCCTGACTGCGGCGGATGAAGGAAACCACAGAGGATTCCGCGTCGTCGCATTCAATCCATGTAAAGCCATGGGGGTCATAGTCCTGCTGCCAGAACGGACTTTCGGACAGATAGAAGTGATTCAGGTCTTTCATGTACAGCTGCATCTGCTGATGGTCTTTGTACTGAAGCAGATGCCAGTCCAGAGAACGGGATTCGCTCCATTCGTTGAACTGTGCAAATTCCCCGCCCATGAACAGCAGCTTTTTGCCGGGATGACCGTACATGAAACCATAGGACAGACGCAGGTTTGCGTATTTCTGCCACAGGTCGCCGGGCATTTTGCCAATCATAGCGCTCTTTTCGTGTACCACTTCATCATGGGACAGTACCAGTACGAAGTTTTCAGAGTAATTGTATGCCATACCGAAAGTCAGGTTGTTGTGGTGATACTTCCGGTAGATAGGGTCTTTTTTGATATAGAACAGGAAGTCATTCATCCAGCCCATGTTCCACTTCATGGTGAAGCCCAGACCGTTGTCGTCGGCGCTCTTTGTAACGCCTTTCCAGGATGTGGATTCTTCCGCAATCATCATGGTACCGGGCAGACGTTTGGACACGATAGAGTTCATGTGCTTGATGAATTCCACAGCTTCCAGATTTTCTCTGCCGCCATATTCGTTGGCAGCCCATTCGCCGTCGTTCTTGCAGAAATCCAGATACAGCATGGAAGCCACCGCGTCTACACGCAGACCGTCGATGTGGTATTCATCCAGCCAGAACAAAGCGTTGGCAATGAGGAAGTTGCTGACTTCTTTTCTGCCGTAGTTGAAAATATAGGTACCCCACTGGAGATGTTCTCCCCGTCTGGGGTCCTGATGTTCATACAATGCTGTGCCGTCGAACCGCCCCAGACCGAATTCGTCTTTGGGGAAATGAGCAGGCACCCAGTCCAGAATGACGCCAATGCCGTTCTGATGGCAGGTGTCAATGAATTCTTTGAACATGGCAGGTGTGCCGTAACGGCTGGTAGGTGCGTAGTATCCTGTCACCTGATAGCCCCAGCTGCCGTCAAAGGGATGTTCTTCCACAGGCAGCAGTTCAATATGGCTGAAGCCCATTTCTTTCACATAAGGCACCAGTTTTTCCGCCATTTCCGTATAGGTCAGGAAACGGTCCCCTTCTTCGGGCACACGCATCCAGGAACCCAGATGAACTTCATAAATATTCATAGGCGCTGTGTAGACATTAGCTTTCTTTCTGGCAGTCATCCATTTTCTGTCTTTCCATTTGTACCGCCCGATGGGGTAAATCACAGAAGCCGTTTCTGGACGGAGCTGTGCGTAGAAAGCGTAAGGGTCGCACTTGTCCACCTGTTTGCCAGTGGACTGTACCACATGGAATTTATACTGGTCCATGGCAGCCAGACCGGGAATGAACAATTCCCAGATACCGGACTGTCCCAACAGACGCATGGGATGTCTGCGGGTGTCCCAGCCGTTGAAGTTCCCAATGACGCTGACGCTTTTTGCGTTGGGTGCCCAAACGGCAAAGGAAACGCCTTTTGCCCCTTCAAATGTAATCAGGTGCGCGCCTAATTTTTCATAAATTTCGTAGTGATTGCCTTCACCAAACAGATACCGGTCATATTCAGAAATGGTCGGGCTGAAGGCATAAGGGTCATATGTGTGCCAGCTGTTGCCCTGATAATCGGTGCATTCCAGCCGGTAACGGAACCATTCTTCTCTGTCAGGAATAATGACTTCAAAAAATCCGTCCTCGTGAATGCGTTCCATGGGATATTTCAGTCTTCTGGTGTTGGCATCCACAACGGTAATGGTCTGGGCGCCGGGGATAAACGCACGTACAACCACGCATTTTTTTCCGTCTTCCTCCACTTCGTGCATTCCCAGCACGGTATGGGGGTCGGCATGCTCCCCGTTAATGATTTGGAAAAGTTCATTCAAGTGTTTAATGGTAATCATCCTCTCATCCCCTTTTGTATCTCTCAACTTTTGCTGGCGAGATGTATTCAGATTATATTATATACCATTTTTGTTCTGAATTCTATCCAATTTCATAAATCTTTGCACATAAAAAACGACAATTCTTTCAGGGCATCTTCATCAAAAACCGAAATCCTTCTCATAAAAAAGCTTTGCCTATCCTATTTTTACAAGGCATGTTTCTTCTGAAGACAGCCGTCGCAGTTCCCATCCAGAAATCATGAAAAAGAAAAACACGGTTTCTGAATGGGAAACTGCTTTTGACCTGTCTTTTTCATGGGAAAACAGATTGTAAAACACCATAAAAACAGATATACTGTAAGTAGAAAAACAAATGTCTTTCACAGACATTCATTCTATAAAGTGTTTGTAAATCACTGAGGGGGGATTGCTTTATGAAACTGATGTTTTTAGGCGCTGACCATGAAGTCACCGGCAGCTGCCATTATATCGAAGCCTGCGGCAAAAGCATCCTGTTGGACTGCGGCATGGAACAGGGACGGGATACTTACGAAAATCAGGAAATTCCCGTTGCCGCTTCCGCCATCGACTATGTGTTTTTGTCCCACGCCCATATTGACCATTCCGGGCTTTTGCCCCTGCTGTACAAAAACGGTTTTCAAGGGAAAATCTACGCCACCGATGCCACCACAGACCTGTGCCGCATCATGCTGTTAGACAGTGCCCACATTCAGGAATTTGAAGCCCAGTGGCGGAACCGAAAGGCAAAACGTGCTGGCGCACCGCCCTTTGAACCTCTTTACACCACAGCAGAAGCCACAGCCGTTATGGAACACTTTGTTCCCTGCGACTATATGGAAATGGTGGAAGTCTGCGACGGCATCCGCCTGCGTTTTACAGACGTTGGGCATCTCTTAGGCTCCTCCAGCATGGAAATCTGGCTGACAGAGGGAGATGTGACCAAAAAACTGGTATTTTCCGGTGACATCGGCAACATCAACCAGCCCATCATCCACGACCCCCGCTACACAGCGGAAGCGGACTACGTCATCATGGAAAGTACTTATGGTGATCGGCTCCACACAGTTCCTCCTGACTATGTGCAGGCATTGGCGGAAGAAATCCAGGAAACACTGGATGCCGGCGGCAATCTGGTAATTCCTTCCTTTGCCGTAGGACGTACACAGGAAATGCTCTATTTCATCCGGGAAATCAAGGAACGGAATCTGGTAACGGGACACGATAACTTCCCTGTTTACATCGACAGCCCCCTTGCCATTGAAGCCACAAGGGTATTCATGGAAAACCGTCTGGACTGCTTCGATACCGCCGCCATGGAGCTGGTGAAAAAGGGCATCAACCCCCTGCAGTTCCCGGGTCTGAACCTTGCCATCACTCCGGAAGATTCCACTGCCATCAACTTTGACCGGACACCCAAAGTGATCATCTCCGCTTCCGGCATGTGCGAAGCGGGACGTATCCGCCATCATCTGAAACATAATCTCTGGCGTCCAGAATGTACCATTCTCTTTGTAGGCTATCAGGCCATCGGCACACTGGGGCGCAACATTGTGGAAGGCGCTAAGGAAGTGCGGCTGTTCGGTGAAACCATTGAAGTCAACGCCAAAATCCATCAGCTTGCCGGCGTCAGCGGTCATGCGGACAAAAAAGGTCTGCTGAACTGGATTCACCACTTTGACCAGAAACCCCAGACCGTCTTTGTGGTACACGGGGAAGATCTGGTCTGCGAATCCTTCAAAAATTGCCTGAAAGAAGACTATGGCTTCCATGCCGTAGCCCCTTACAGCGGTGCCTGCTTCGATCTCTCCGACGGCTCCATGATTTCCGCCGGTGTGAAAATCCCTGTGGTGCCGAAACTCTATCCCCATGCCCGTGCGGCAACGGAAGGCGGCAAACGCGCCATGTACCTTTCTGATCAGCTGGACGAAGCCGGCAAACGCCTCCTGCGCATCATCAGCCAGAACAAAGGCGGTGCCAACCGGGATATGGAAAAACTCCTCAAGCAGATCAATGCCCTTTGCGACAAATTGGAAAGTTGACTTTCCCTTCTCATACCCAACCCCTGAAAACGTCGGAATTCTTCGGATTTCCGGCGTTTTCCCGTTTTTCCAAAGAAAAAGCACGAAATCCATCGAGATTTCGTGCTTTATATTATTTCCCTGCAATGTCCATTTCTCTCACCCGTACGGAGGGTGCCCCCTTGCCGCCGCTGGTGAAATACAGGTCATTTGCCGCTTCTGTGATGTTTTTCAGCAGTTCGTAAAAATTCCCTGCTACAGTGATTTGTTCCACCGCCTGTCCCAGTTTTCCGTCTGTCACCAGAAAGCCTTCTGCCGACAGGGAGAAATCACCGGAAACGGTATTGGCGCCTGCGTGCAGCCCCGTAATATCCGTAATGAGGATGCCTTCGCCCATATCCGCCAGCAGTTCCGCCTGACTGCGCTGTCCCGGTGCCAGATAGAAATTGGTCACCGCTGTTTTGATGGGCGCTGTCAGCCCTGCTTTAAAGCCGTTGCCTGTGGAAGGCACGCCGTCTTTTCTTGCCGCCTTCCGGTTATACAGATATGTTTTCAGCACCCCATTTTCCACAACAGCCTTGTTGTAACAAGGTACCCCCTCGCTGTCAAAAGGCGTAGAGGCGTACCCCTCTGGCAGCAGAGGATCATCCCGCAGTGTCACACAATCTGCCGCAATCTGTTCTCCCACTTTTCCGCCCAGCATGGAAAATCCCTTCTGGATGTTTTCCGCAAAGAATACCCCACAGAATACCCCCAGAAAGTTTGCCATAACAGGACCATCCAGCACCACTTTATATTTTCCGCTGGCAATGGGTGCCGCGCCCAAATGGCTTGCGGCAATCTGCGCCGCCTTTCTGCCTGTTGCCACAGGGTCAAACTGTTTCCAGTCGTTTCCTTTCCAGAAGTAAGAGCCGGTCTTGACTTCTTCTCCATCTTTTGCAATGGCACAGACGTAAGCCGTTACGCTGTTTTTTGCATGATAGAGGGATAAGCCGTAGCTGTTGGCAATGGCAGTTTCCATCCAATCCGTATCCAGCACGCAGTAATCCATGGAGGCAATGGAATCTTCCCCTTTCAGGGCAGCATGCTCCATTTTCTTTGCCGCCAGTATTTTTTCTTCTGTGGTCAGCCGTTCCAGCGCCTTATTTTCTCCTTCCAGCGCAGGATAAGCGTCCCCAGCGTGATACAATTCCTCCCATTCGCTTTCGGAAAGGAGTTCCGCGTGTTCCTTCGCCGCTGCCACCAGATAATCCGCCGCCGGCTCTGTCAGTTTTTCCGTATAGGCATAGCCTGTCCGTCCCTGCCATGTGCCCCGGAAAGAAATCCCCTGCAATGCGCTGTTTTCGTAATCGGAAACTTCTCCCTCCATAATCATGACTTCAAAATGTTTGCTGCCTTTATAATATACCTCGCAGTCAGAAAATCCTGCGGCGAGGGCTTTTTCGATGAGTATTTTCTGAAAATTCTTGTAATCCATTCTTTTCGGTTACCCCCTTCCGCCTACGGTCATTTCTTTGACCCGAATCATAGGCTGTCCCACATCTGTGGGAATGGAGCCGCTGATGCTGCCGCACATGCCCTGTGCCCGCTTCAGGTTGTTGCCCACCTTGTCAATCTGCATGAGGACTTCCGCCCCTTTGCCGATGAGGGTCGCTCCACGGACAGGCTCACAAATCTGTCCATTCCGGATGATATAAGCTTCCAGCACCGCAAAGTTGAATGCGCCCGTTGCCGGGTCTACACTGCCGCCGCCCATCTGCTTTGCATACAGCCCATAAGGCGTATCGGCAATGATGCTTTCCGGTGTGCTGTCCCCCGGAGCCAAAAATGTATTCGTCATGCGGCTGGTAGGGGCGAAACGGTAGTTTTCCCGTCTGGCACTGCCTGTCACTGCCGCTCCCATTTTTCTGCCGTTCATACGGTCCACCAGATAGGTTTTCAGGATGCCATTTTCAATGAGCACATTCCGTCTGGTGGGTGTGCCCTCGTCGTCCATGTTAGCAGAACCCCAGCCGTTGGGAATGGTGCCGTCATCAATGGCTGTCACCAAAGGGGACGCAATCTGCTGCCCCAGTTTTCCGGCGAATACGGAAGCGTTTCTTGCCACAGCTGTGGCTTCCAGTCCATGTCCGCAGGCTTCATGGAAAATAACGCCGCCGAAGCCATTGTCGATGACTACGGGCATTTTTCCAGCGGGACAAGGCTTTGCCCCCAGCATGGTCATGGCAATTCTTGCCGCTTCTCTTGCCGTATCTTCCACGTTGATCTGGTCGAAGAGTTCAAAGCCCACAGAACCGCCGGGACCCAGATGTCCGCTCTGTTTTTCCGTTGCGGAAGACGCCACCGCTTCCACCGTAAAACGGCTCCGCACCCGTCTTTCTTCCGCCCAAACGCCTTCGGAATTGGCAACCAATACGTTTTTGGTCACATCCAGAAAACCCGTCCGTGTCTGGGTGATGGCAGGGTCATAGGCAAAAGCCGCCGCCGATGCCGCTGCCAGATAATCGGCTTTTTTCCGTTTTTCCACATCGTCCGGCAGTACAAAAATGGGGTTGATGTTCTGCCACTGACGTGTTTTCCAGTCCGGCAGACGCAAAAGATGGGTGCCCTTCACCGTGGACGCCATTTCCCGTGCCGTCCGCACCAGATTTTCTTCGGAAGTATCATTGACAAAGGCGTAAATGACACGATTGCCGCAGAACAAGCGAATGCCTGCGCCGTAATCCAGTCCGCCCAAAGCCGTTTCCACCTGCCCGTTCACCATGGCAATATGATTGCGCTTGGTCTGTTCCACATATAGTTCCGCAAAGTCCGCCCCTGTTTCCAGAGCCGCTTCCAATGTATGTTCCACCACAGATTTTTTCAGCATGTGCCATCACTTCCTTTCGGTTCCGTTTCTTCCAGATAGCGGGCAATGGCTTCCAGATAATGAAGCATGCCGCCGCCCTGCTGGAATATCTGATATTTCTTCTCAAAAGCGGCATAGGGGATGGATTTGCGTCCGCCTTTCTGTGCCGCCTCCCAGTAGACTTGCAATGTTTCCAGAGGTAAAAAATAATATTCCCCCAATGTGGAAAAATACACCAGCAAAAAGGCAATGCCCCTTTGTGCCTGAAAATCCTCCATAAACCGCAGCTGATGCTCGTGGATATTCTGGAGGGGCAGGTGCTTCTGTGCCGTTTCCTTGGCATCAAAGCATACAGGAATCCCCTGCACCACGCCCATGTAGTCTACGGTACTGTTCTGGTCAAAGTATGCCAGCGTAATGGTGCGGCGTTTGTTGTCCACCTCCACCGGCGTAATGGGAGTGGGTATTTTCTGAAACAACGCCAGCCCTTTTTTCCGGTAGGATTCGTTTGTGAAATTGATGATTTCTTCTAAAGCGCTGCCCCGCAGCCCTCTGGAATTCCAGTATGCCATATGACCTCCTAGGAGAAAAATTTCTCCTGTTCTATTCTGCAAATTTTATTTTGCAGACATTATACCACAGTTTTGGTTTCCCGGCGCAACTATTTTAATGGCTGCCTGCCAGCTCTGACACCGTCACAAAACGGATGCCTTCTTTTTCCAGTTCCGGTGCCATTTCCGCCAAAACCTGTGCTGTCAGCACGCCCCCTTCCGGCCCCACATGACCAATGGCAACGGCGCTTCCTTTTGCTTTGGCAATGTTTGCCGCTTCCCGCAGCCGTTCCTCCACCACGCTTTTTTCCGTGGTGCTGTCCAGAAATACATCCCGTTCCAGTAAAGGTACCCCTTTTTCTCCTGCCAATGTGCCGCATTTGCTCTCCGCCGTGGTGACGCTGTCCACAAAGACGCCGCCTTTTTCCCGTACCACATCCAGCACACAGCCCAATGTATTCGCGTCCTCCATGACTGCCGAACCCATGTGGTTATTGACGCCTGCCGCCTGTGGTACCGCGCTGTAAGCCGCCTCCATACACTGCCGGACTTCCGCCGCCGACATGCCCCGGCACACAGCACCATCCCCTACCCATTCGGGTTTTCCTGTCAGGGATTCCATGGGCATATGTATAATGACCTCTTTTCCTGCCGCTTTCGCCTGTGCCGCGTTTTCCGCCGTATGGGAAGAAAAAGGCAGCACCGCCGCTGTAAAAGGAATGTCCAACGCCAGCATTTCCGCCGTTCCTGCGCCGTTGTAGCCAAAATCGTCAATGATGACTGCCAGTTTTGCCTCCTCCACTGTCATTTGTGCCGCCGGTACAAAAGCCGCCTGCAATTTCCCTGCTGTCCTGCCTGCCAGAAAACAACACACAAACAGCAACCCAATTCCCAGATATTTCTTCTTTTTCATGGCATCCACTTCCGTTTTTTACCTTTATCCTATCCTCCTTTGCTCGTCCTTATGCCTTTTGGGCAGAAAAAAAGCCGGTATCCACAAAAAGCAGATACCGACCAAATTTATGCCATACTGTTTTTCTTCCAGAACCGAAACTCTGTCCAGATGAGCACTGCCGCCAGCAGACACGCCAGCACATCGGCAATGGGTGCCGCAGCCAATGCCCCCGTCAATCCGAATCTGCCGGACAAAATCAGCGCCAGAGGAATCAGGAAGATAATCTGTCTGGACAATGCCACCAACAGGGATTTCGCGGGCTTGCCAATAGCCTGGAAAAAGGACGCTGTCACCTGCGGCAGACCATACACGAAGAAGCCCAGCATATACAGCTGGAAGCAGAACACCGCAAATTCCAGATACAGAGGTTCATTCTTCACAAAAAGCCCAGCCATGAAGCCGCCGCCCAGCTGGAAAATACCGAACCACACAATGGAAATGATGAAAGACACCGTCACCGCCACACGGAAGGTCTGTTTCACCCTGCCATACTGTTTTGCCCCGAAATTGTAGCCGTTGATAGGCTGTGTGCCGGATGCCACCCCAACGAACATGGCATGCGCCACCTGATAAATCTTCATCATGATGCCGTAGCAGGACAGGGCGATTTCACTGCCGTATTTTGTGACTGCACCGCAGTCTGTCATGAGGTTGTTCATGACGATCTGTGTCAGCGCTGTTGCCATCTGCATGCAGAAACTGGGGAAACCCAGAGAAAGGATACTGCCGCAGGTCTTGCCGGAGAGTTTCAGATATTTTTTATAGAAGGTGATGTGTTCAAATCTGGGAATATAGGCCACACAGATAAGCCCAGCCACTACCTGCCCAATGATGGTAGCGATAGCTGCCCCTGTGACACCCATATCAAAGCCGAAAATGAAGATAGGGTCTAAAACCAGATTGATGCCTGCCCCAATCATCATACTTCGCATGGTATACTTGGGATTGCCGTCAGAACGGATGATTGCCGTAAATGCCATATTTGCCATCTGGAAAGGCAGCCCCAGTGCAAGGATGCGCATATAAGTCACAGACAAATCCAGAACCGCCTCTGACGCCCCAAAAAGACGGGCGCAGGCAGGGCCGCCGATGATGATGACAGCTGCCAGAAGAACCCCTGCCAGTATCAGCAGTACAAAGGCATTGCCAAAGGTCTGTTCCGCTTTGTCCCGTTCTTTCCTGCCCAAACAAAGGCTGATGTTGGCAGCACAGCCGTCCCCCACCATAAGGGCAAGGGCTGCCGAAATGGTAATCATGGGGAAAGCCACGTTGGTAGCTGCTACGCCGTTGATGCCCACGGCGCGCCCCACGAAAATCTGATCCACAATGTTATACAGACAGTTGACAATAAGCGTCAGCACTGTTGGTATGGAAAACTGCATCAATAACTTACTGATCTTTTCCGTACCCAGAATGTTTTCTTTTCCCGTTTCCATGCCATTCCCTCCTCATTTTGCAGAAAAAAAAGACGCCTTTCGGCGTCCTTTTGAAATTCTTCTGTTCTCTGGACAGCCGAAAAAATCAATGTCATTTCCATTGTATTTCTTCTCCCATCCAGACTGTCTGTCGGCTTCGTAATTTCAACGAATCAGCCTTTCGGCTCGCGGGCTGTTACCGCCGGTAGAGATGCACTCGTTTCCGAAGAATGTGTCTTTGTTTTTTTATTTTACATCATCAGCAGGTTTTCCGCAAGCGCCGCAGAACTTTTGTCCTTCTGCCAAAGGTGCGCCGCAGCCGCCGCAGAATCTGCCCACTTCGCCGTCAGCGTCAGTGATTTCCACATCTCCTGCTGCCTCCGCCGCTTTCTGGGCAGCCCTTTCTGCTGCCTCCTGTGCCGCAGCTTCCGCTTCCAGACGTTTCTGCTCTGCCCGTTCGGCTTTTTCCGCTTCCCGGTCTGCCTTCACCTGTTCGATTTCCGCTTCCAGTTCCTTGATGCGGTCTTGTGCCTTTACGATTTTATCACAAATGGCTGTAGCTTCTTCGTCCAGCTGGTCGCCCATGACGAATTTTGCCCAGTAATACATGCCAAGCTCCCGCTGGTACTCATTGATATTGCCTTTCTGTATGACAATATCGCTGTTGATGCGGTTGATTTCCAGTCCATCATTGGCTTTGTCCGCCGCGGTTCTTGCCAGTTCTCCTAATTTATCCAAAAAAGCCATTTCCAGCGCCTCCTCATTTGTTCCATTTGCTTTGTATATTCGCCAAAACATACGCTTTTTCCTGCAAAAAAGCAGAAAAATGCATCTGCTTGCATGAAATTTGTATCTTTCCCCCTGTTTTTTTCCTGTCCATTAGGGAAAGCGTCCGAAAATTGCTCCTTTTCTTTGGACTTTTCCTCTAAATGCACAAAAAACAACCTTTTCCCAAAACACCTGTTTACATTGCAAAAATACTACCGTATAATGATAATACTTTATTTTGATACGGAACGTGTTATTGCAGTGAGAGGGAGTCTGAATCATGGAGTTGTTGAAACAAAGAATATTAAAAGATGGGACAGAAATCGGCACCGAAGTCGTAAAGGTAGATTCTTTTCTGAACCATCAGTTAGATATCGGTCTGTTTATGGCGCTGGGCAAGGAGATCCACCGTCGTTTCGGTCATCTGGGCATCAATAAGATCCTGACCATCGAAGCGTCCGGCATCGGCATCGCTGCCATCACCGCCATTTATTTTGATCTGGTGCCTGTAGTTTTCGCCAAGAAAGCACAGCCCAATACCATGACAGAGGAATTTTACGGCGCGCCCGTCAAATCCTTTACAAAGGGTACCGTGTCCATCGCTCGTGTATCCAAAAATTATCTCAACGCCAATGATAAAGTTTTGATCATTGATGATTTTCTTGCCCACGGCGAAGCAGCAGCAGGTCTTGCCAATCTGGTAGAACAGGCAGGCGGCACTGTATGCGGCATTGCAGCCATCATCGAAAAAGAATTCCAGGGCGGCAGCAAAAAACTCAGAGATGCCGGCTATCTGGTGGATTCTCTGGCGGTCATCACCAAAGTGGAAGACGGCAAGATCTATTTCAAAGACTGAAAATCATACACGAAACAGAGGCACAGGGCTTTTCCAAAGAAGAAAACTCCTGTGCTTTTTTCATGTTTTCTCTCCCCTTTGTCCATCCGCAAAAGACATTCGGAATTTTTGCATATTTTGTTATATCATTGTATGTTTCCATTTTCCCTTTATGAAAGAATGTCAGTTTTTTCCATTTTTCTCAACACCTTCCCCTTACAACATAATATACAAAAAAATGTATGACACCCATGGTGATTTTTTCCATTGCTTTTTCCATTTACCCATTGAGAAACCATCTGCTTTTTGCTATGATGGAAGCGCATGTGCCCCTTTGATTGTCATGACCAAGAGACACTGGGAGCAGATGCATTTTTTATGTTTTTGAATGGATTTATGTGAAAATTTAAGGGGGTTTTTTCTATGCTGCGAGGGTTCGCAGAAGATTTGAAGCACGAGTTTCGGGGATACAATTCCGCCGCACTGATGAAAGACCTGATGGCAGGTCTGACGGTCACCGCCGTTGCACTGCCGCTGGCACTGGCATTCGGTGTCAGTTCCGGTGCCGATGCCGCATCTGGTCTGATCACCGCCATCATTGCCGGTCTGGTCATGAGCTTACTGGCTGGGGGATATTATCAGATTTCCGGTCCAACAGGGGCTATGGCAGCCATCCTCACATCACTGGTGGCAGGCTATGGTCTGGACGGCGTATTCATTGCCACACTGCTGGCTGGTATCCTGCTGCTTCTGGCGGGCATCCTCCGTCTTGGGAAACTGACCTCTTTCATACCTGCCCCCGTTATCACAGGCTTTACCTCCGGTATTGCCATCGTCATTGCTCTGGGGCAAATTGACAACTTCTTCGGCACCCACAGCGAAGGCGCCTCCACCATTGCCAAACTGGCAAGCTACGGCACACTGGGCTTCCATCCCAATCTGACTTCCGTAGGCATTGGTCTCTTTGTGGTGCTGTTTATGGTGTTCTTCCCGAAAAAATGGAATGCTGTGGTTCCTGCATCTCTGGTGAGCATCATTCTCACCACTGCCTTTTCCATTTTCGTTGGTTTGGAGGTGCCCACCGTTGGCACCATTCCCCAGACCCTTTTCCCGGAAAAACGACTGCTCTTTTCCGCACTGGATTTGACCACCGTCACAAACCTCATTATGCCTGCTTTCAGTATTGCCATTCTGGGCATGATTGAAAGTTTGCTCTGCGGTGCCAGCGCAGGTCAGATGACAGGTGTTCGACTGAAAAGCAATCAGGAGCTTATCGCCCAGGGCGTGGGCAATATCCTGCTGCCTTTCTTCGGCGGCATCCCTGCCACAGCAGCCATTGCCCGTACCAGCGTTGCCATCCGTTCCGGCGCAAAAACACGTTTGACGGGTATGTTCCACGCCGTAGGGCTTTTGATTTCCATGTTCCTGTTGGCTCCCGTCATGAGCCAGATTCCCATGGCAGCCCTTGCCGGTGTCCTCATGGTCACTGCATGGCGCATGAACGAATGGAACTCCATCCTGTATATGTTCTCTCATAAATTCAAAGGGGCTATGCTGGAATTTCTGGCTACTATGATTGCTACCATCGTATTTGACCTGACCATTGCCATTCTGGTAGGCGTTGTCATCGGTCTGATCTTCCTGGTGTCCCGTCTGTCCTTCATCGAAATCAACTACGAAAAGGTAGACATGGAACGTCTGCGTGTGACAGATCCTGCCCTGCGGAATCGTTACAATAACGCCATGGTGGCTTACATCACCGGTCCTATGATTTTTGCCAACACCCAGAACGTGGCAGATATCTCCACAAAAATCGGCGACTGCGACACACTGCTCTTGTCCATGCGTGGTGTATCCAACATTGACATTTCCTGTGCCCAGACCCTCCGCACCCTCATCGGAAACCTGCGGATGAAAGGCGTAGACGTGGTTCTCTGCGGTCTGCCCTCCCGTGCCATGGAAATGATGCGCAGAACAGACCTGGACGAATATGTAGGCAAAGAAAACTTCTACTGGAGCGTAGAACGTGCCCTGCTGACAAACCGTCCCCTGCCTCCCTGCCGTCAGGACTGAAAAAACGCAGTTTCATAAGAAAACAAAAAAGGCTGAAATCCTTACCATACCAAGGATTCCAGCCTTTTTTCTTATGCTTTTTCCGCCTCGTATTCCACTACGCAGTTTTTCAGGATTTCATCCAGCTCCTGCCATTTCTGTTTCAGCCGCAGAGGCTTGCCTGCCTGGTCTAAGAAGCAGTGTTCAGAAACGCCTGTAAAGAGCACCTGTTCGCTTCCTGCCAGCTTCATTTCGTATGCCAGATGCATCATCATGCCGTTGTATTTCTGCACCTTTACGGTGATTTCCAGCACATCGGCAAATGTGCAGCTTTTTTTGTATCGTCCATGTACCCCTACCACAGGGGAAACAATGCCCTCCGCTTCCAGACGGTCAAAACCCCAGCCGATTTTCTCCAGAAAATCCACCCGGGCTTCTTCCATCCAGCGGATGTAATTGGAATGATGGGCAATGCCCATTTTGTCTGTTTCGTAATACTGTACTTTATGCAAATATGGTTCCATAATTCGCCTTCTTTCTTCAAATGGTTTCCTTTTTTTGTATTCGCCGCCGGTGCTGCGATTCCTTCCCACTTCTGCATATTGACATAATTTTTCCGCAAAAGGGCTGCCTGCTTTGCCAAAATTTTACAAATCTGAAAAAATCGTTGCCAAAACATGCCGTTTCCCACTAAACTTAGAATAGAAACTTATGCCGCCGGCAGGCAGAACAGGAGGAATGTCCATTGAACGAAATTTTATTGCTGACAGGCATTGTCATCATCATCTGCATTCTGGTGCATCGTCTGACCTTTCGCCTAGGGGTGCCGTCCCTGTTGGCGTTTCTGGCTCTTGGCATGTGCTTCGGCGTTGATGGCATACTGCATATTTCTTTTAACAATTACCATATTTCAGAAGTCATCTGTTCCGTCAGCTTGATTTTTATCATGTTTTACGGCGGCTTCGGCACCAACTTTGAAGAAGCCCGTTCCGTTGCCGTCAAATCCACATTGCTTTCCACCCTGGGCGTACTGTTCACCGCTGGACTGGTAGGCGTCTTTGCTCACTTCGTCCTGCATCTTCCCTGGGCAGAAAGCATGCTCATCGGCTCTGTCATTTCGTCTACAGACGCCGCTTCCGTATTCAGCATTCTCCGTTCCAAAAAGCTGAATCTGAAAGACCACACCGCTTCCATGCTGGAAATGGAGTCCGGTTCCAATGACCCCATGTCCTATATGCTGACATTGCTGTGGATCACCATACTCACAGGGGATCAGGTATCTGTGCCTTTGTTGGTGCTGCGTCAGCTTGCCATTGGCAGCATTTTGGGTCTGCTGTTGGGAAAAGGCGCTGTTTTTGTGCTGAACCGCTGCAATTTCTACATCGACCAGGGGAATACCATATTCCTTCTGGCTGTTTCCGCGCTGACTTATGCTCTGCCTTCCGCTCTGGGCGGCAATGGGTATCTGAGCGTATATCTTTGCGGCATCGTCATGGGGAACTCCTATCTGCCCCATAAACGCGATCTGGTGCTGACATTCGACGTATTGACAGGCATTGCCCAAATGGTCATCTTCTTCCTGTTGGGACTGCTGGTGACGCCTTCTCAGCTGCCTGCGGTGTTCCTGCCCTCTGTGCTTATCATGGCGTTTTTGACCCTTGTGGCAAGACCCCTTTCCGTAACTGCGGTGCTTGCGCCCTTCCGTTCTTCCAAAGAACAGATTGGTCTGGTTTCCTGGTCTGGGCTGCGGGGAGCCGCTTCCATTGTGTTTGCCATTCAGGCAGTCCTCAGCGGTGCGCCTATGGAATACAATCTGTTCAACCTGGTGTTCTGCATCGTGCTCCTTTCCATTTCTCTGCAAGGCACTTTGCTGGCACCTATGGCACATAAACTGAACATGATCGACGAGAAAGCCGACGTCCGCCGCACATTCAATGACTATCAGGTAGAAAGCGACATCACCTTTTCCAAGATTTCCATCAGCCCTCATCATCCATGGGTAGACCATTCCCTGAAGGATGTCCCCCTGCCGCCGGAACTGCTGGTGACCCTGATCCTGCGAAATGGTGTTTCTCTGGTGCCCAATGGCTCCACCGTCCTGCAGGCAGGCGACCTGCTGGTACTGGCAGGACATGAATTCGAAGACCGGGAAAACCTGACTCTCTACGAAGTTTCCATTGACAAGACCCATAAATGGAAAGACAAATCCCTGCGGGAACTGTCCCTGCCCAAAGGCACCCTTATCGTCATGATACAAAATGAAAAGGGCACTGTCATTCCCGATGGCAATACGGTCATTCATGGGGAAGATACCCTGGTCATTGCCAGATTCTGATACCAAAAAAGCTGATTCTCAAAGAGAATCAGCTTTTTTTATCTATATCATGCCTGTTCCGGCACCAGTTCGCAAACGCAGTAATCCCATTTTTCACACAGATGCTTCTGCGCCTCCTTGGATGCCTGTCGCATACAATCCAGAGAAAGCACATCCCCTTCCGTGTGGAAATATACAGAAACCCACATTCTGCGTCCCGTGCGGGTCACATCATAAAACACAGGCTCAAATCCATATGCCTGCAAAAGAGGCTCACAAATCCCCTTGACCTGCTCCAGTACTTTTTCATCAGGCGCAAAAAGGAAAATATCTTTCACGGCGCCAAAAAACATCTTGGCTGCCCCCGGCAGTGCGAAAGCCACCACCAGCAGTGCCACCACCTGGTCCACGTAGGGCGCCATCCACGCAAGGCTGGTATCCTTCAGTACCTTTGCGCCAAAGAATGCCGCCGCCATACCCATGCTGTAAAGGACATCCAGCCGCCACGCCATCCATTCTGTCTGCAATATGGGAGAAGCCACTTTTCTGGCACCCACATACATAACACCCAGAATACAAAGGCTCACCAACCCCAGCAGTAGCTGGAACATGGATACGGCACCATATGCCACATGAGCGCCGCCGGAAAGCATGGTCTGGATAACATTCACTGTCAATCCTGCCATAACGGAAAGCATCATGGCAGACTTCACTGCTGTAAATACAGATTCCACCTGGGCATAGCCAAAGGGATATTTCTCTGAAATCGGTCTGTAAAAAAGAGGTGTCAAGCAGACAGCCGCTGCCATCATGAGCATTTCCGCCCCATCATAGGCGGCATCCATGAGTACCGACTGGGAATGGCTGGCAAAAGCAAACAACAGCTCTGCCGCCACAAAACACACGTCTGCAAAGACAGAGAGCTGCAAAATCCGTTTTTCCGTCTGCAATTCTTGATTTCTCGACCTTTTGGGCATCACTGCCCCTTGGGTTTGTTCCATTTTCATTCACTCCTTATAAAGACGCTTGCTGTTTTTGAAAACCATCACCGTCCCATCTGCGGCAGACCGCTGCCCCCGTGATGTTCTTCCAAATGGTTTTCTCTCGCTTTTTTGCGGCTAAGGAAGATATATTGTTGTCCCAAACCCCTTTCTTTTGATTTCTGCTTCTGATTTATCATATAAAAAAAAGAGAGAATATGGATTCTCTCTTTTTTCGTCGCATTTTAAAACTTTAATTCATCGATATCCATAGTGCCCATGGGGATGCTGTTGCCGCAAGCAGGACAGGCAATTTCCTTCTGGGTTTCCATGGTTTCCTCATCCACGTCGATTTCCTCGCCGCAGTTGGGGCAGATGAAGGAATAGAAGTACACGGGTTCTTCCGTTTCTTCTTCATCCAGTTCCATTTCTTCCAGTTCTTCATCGTCCAGGAAGGTTTCCAGCATAAATGCCATATCTTCCAGAATATCCATGATGCCATGGAAAATCTTGCCTTCTTTGGTGTCGGGATCAAACCCGCTGCCGTCGCAAAGCCCTCTCAGATATGTGATTTTCTTATCGAAATATTCCATTTATCACTGCCTCCTTCCGAAAGATTGGAAAAAAGATTAGTTGTTTACTCTGCTCAGGTATTCGCCTGTACGAGTGTCGATTTTGATGATTTCACCCTGGTTGATGAACAGAGGTACCTGAACGGATGCGCCTGTTTCAACGATAGCGGGTTTTGTAGCGCCCTGTGCTGTGTTGCCTGCGAAACCGGGTTCTGTGTCTGTGATTTCCAGTTCAACGAACAGAGGGGGTTCGATACCGAATACGTTGCCGTCATGAGCCAGCAGTTTTACGTTTTCGTTTTCTTTTACAAATTTCAGGGAATCGCCAACGTCATAAGCGTTCAGAGCGATCTGGTCGAATGTTTCGTTGTTCATGAAGTGATACAGTTCACCGTCGTTGTACAGGTACTGCATATCCATTCTGTCGATGTGTGCTTTGGACATTTTTTCAGTAGGACGGAATGTTTTTTCCACTACTGCGCCTGTTTTGATGTTTTTCAGTCTTGTACGAACGAAAGCCGCACCTTTACCGGGTTTTACATGCTGGAATTCCAGTACGCTGTAAATTTCGCCTTCGTATTCCATGGTTACGCCGTTTCTAAGTTCACCTGCAGAAATCATGTTTCATTTCCTCCTCAAATTTCATCTTACGGAAAAAAATTCCCGCTGCTTTTAAAAATTATACTATATTTCTTATTCTAAAAATAAGCATATCCTATTATATTTTAATGGAAAATCAATGTTTTTTCAATACATAATCTGAAAAAAACCATCTTTTTGGCTCAGATCATGCCATTTCTCTTGAAATAAACCTGCATGACTTTCCGCTCTGCCCCGCGTTTTACCTTTGTGATGAGCTGGTCACGGTCGCAGATGGGCGCTGTCATGATGCAGTACAGACCGCCTCTGTGGCCGCACCACATATCTGTAAATACCTGATCGCCTACCATAGCCGCTTCCTGGGGCACCAGCCCCAGTCGTTTCAATGCCTGTTTCATTTTTCTGGGATTGGGCTTGCCTGCTTTGTGGATAGCAAGGGCTTTCAGGGGCTTATTGAAGCGATGTACCCTCTCTTTGTTGTTATTGGACAGGATGCACAGGCGGAAACCCATGTCCTGCATCTGGGCAAAAAAGTCAATGAGCTTTTCATCCGGGTCTGCCACATCAAAGGGCGCCACCGTGTTGTCGATGTCGAATACCAGTCCCCGTATGCCCATTTCCTTCAGCTCCGCCAAAGGCAGGTCATAAATGGACTGAATGTATAAATCAGGGAAAAAACGTTCCAGTATCATATTGCCTCCTTATATCCTCTCGTCCAGTTCAATACGCAGCAAAGCGTTTTCCTCCACCGTTCCCAGCTGCTCCCCGCTGAGATAACGGATCATGGCTTCGTCGGCGTTTCCCGTCACGCCGTAAATCAGTTCAATGCGCTTGGTGCGGAGCAGGGTTCTGCCTGCGGACCGGATATTGGCGCAGAGCACCACATTGATGTCCTGTTCCGTGAGAAACTCCGCAATGGTCTTATCCCCCAAGGGCACCACTTCTTTTGCCTTCACCAGTTCGATTTCCACATCATAGACCGTAAATTCTTTCGTTTCGCTGTACCGGAGAAAAATCTCCCCGTCCTTTGTGGGAATGGCAACCCGCATGGCCCACACCTTCCTTTCTTTGTCCTATTGTATCCATCCTTTGGGGGCGTGTCAAATTTTCCCGAAATTTTTTTTGCGTATTTCACCGAAAAAGGGTAAAATAGGAACGAATACAGAAGGTTACATCGAAAGGAGATTGAAATATGGACCCTAGAATCGAACAATTGGCTTATAATCTGGTGCATAATTCCTGCGGCCTGCAAAAAGGCGAAAAAGTCATGATTCACCAGAACGGCATCCATCCGGCGCCGCTGGTAAAAGCCATCATCAAAGAAGTATACAAAATCGGCGCGACACCCTTTTTGCAGCTGATGACAAACTCTCTGGAACGTGAACTGCTGCTGGGCGCCACAAAAGAACAGATGGAACTCATGGCAAAGGCAGACAGCCTGCTCATGAACGAAATGGACGCGTTCATCGGTGTCCGCGGTGAGGATAACATCACCGAACAGGCAGACGTGCCCAACGAAAAACAGAGCATTTACGAAAAATATTACTCTGCCCCTGTTCACCATGAAATCCGTGTGCCCCATACAAAATGGGTGGTACTGCGCTACCCCACAAACGGCATGGCACAGTCCGCACACACCAGTCTGGAAGACTTTGAAGATTTCTACTTCAATGTATGCAATCTGGACTACGGCAAAATGTCCAAAGCCATGGACAGCATCGTTGACCTGATGAACCGCACAGACAAAGTTCGTCTGGTGGCAAAAGGCACCGACCTGACATTCTCCATCAAGGACATTCCCGCTGTGAAATGCGCCGGCACCTGCAACATTCCCGACGGTGAAATCTACACCGCCCCTGTTCGTGACTCCATCAACGGCGTCATCACTTACAACACCCCTTCCGAATACAACAGCTTTACATTCGAAAATGTAAAACTCACATTCAAAGACGGGAAAATCATCGACTGCGACGGCAACGACAAAGAACGTCTGGAACACATCTTCAACACCGACGAAGGCGCAAGATATGTGGGTGAATTTGCCATCGGCGTAAACCCTTATATCACAAAGCCCATGAACAACATCCTCTTTGACGAAAAAATCGCCGGCAGTATCCACTTCACTCCCGGCAACTGCTATGACGACGCACCTAACGGCAATAAATCCGCTATCCACTGGGATTTGGTGCTGATTATGACACCGGAATACGGCGGCGGCGAAATCTGGTTCGACGATGTGCTCATCCGCAAAGATGGACGTTTCGTACTGCCTGAACTGGAATGCCTGAATCCTGAAAATCTGATGTGATTTTGTTTCGGCAGGAAACATAATATAGAAACATAATATAATAGTAGAAACAGCCTTTTTCTGTTTGAGAAAGGCTGTTTTTTTCGCATATTTTTGAAGAAAATAGAAAAATTTGGGGCAAATTCTGCCCTTTCAAAATCCCTATGTTGTCGTTTCCGACTCTCCCAATCCGCACCGGACTGGCGAAAAGGTTTCCAAAGGGAAAATCTTTCCCTTTGGTCGCCTGCGGGGGTTTGGGGACCATGGGAAAGGTCCCCAAGTTTTGGGTACTTTTGCGCCAAAAGTACCTCTCCGAAGGACACTAGCCCTTAGGGGCATCTTCATAAGAAAACAAAGAAAGCTGAAATCCTTTTCATATATGAAGGATTTCAGCTTTCTTATTTTTACTAGTTTATAATGGATATGTTTTCTTATGAAAACAGCCATCGCAATTCCCCTTAAGAAATCAAGAAAAAAGAAAACCAATGTTTTCTTGAGGGGAAGTTGCTTTAGATATCCGTTTTCTGCGCCTTTCGCCTCTCCCGAAACAGTTCCTCCGTTGCTGCCAAAAGTTCCGTCTGTATTTCCTCCACCATCTCCGCCATGTGGGATATTGTCACCACATAAGGCGTTTTCCATGGGTCACAGCCTGCTGTCATGGCATCCAGCAAAAGGGAAAGGATGCTTCGCACCAGGTCTGTTTTCTGGTATAAATCCTGCAATACATCCAATGGCTTTTCCATGATTTTCTCCCCTCCTTTTGCCCATGGTATCACACCTTTTTCCCTTTCATGGGAAAATGCCACAATCCTGTGGCATAATTTTTTTCCACAAAAACCATTTATTTCTCCTTTTGCCTGTATATCCGTTGACAGAAAAGCCCAAAATATAGTAAAATGCAAGGGACAACAGCAATGAAAAGGAGAGTAGGCGGCACAAAATGCCACAGAGAGCCCCGGCAAGCTGAAAAGGGGCGCAGGAATGACGCTGAACATGGCCTTGGAGCTTCGCACCGACTGCTTAGGCATAGGCTGCGACGGGTTGCGCCCGTTACTGCGTGAGGGTATGTTTTGTACCTGCTGAGGTCTTTTTTGTGAAAAAAAGATAAACTAAGGTGGTAACACGGTCACTTCCGTCCTTTGCAGAAAGGGCGGTTTTTTTATTGTGTGCCATCTTCCATTTTTGTAGAAAACCATTGAAAAGGAGAGATATTTGTGGCAAAAGAAAAATTTTATATCACCACACCCATTTACTACCCCAGTGATAAGCTGCATATCGGTCATTCCTACTGTACCGTTGCAACAGACACCATGGCACGTTACAAAAGACTGCGTGGCTACGACGTTATGTTCCTGACAGGTACCGACGAACACGGTCAAAAAATCGAACGTATCGCCAACGGTCAGGGCATGACACCCAAGGAATACACCGACAAAATCGTCAAAGGCATCAAGGAACTGTGGAGCACACTCTGCATCTCCTATGATAAATTCATCCGTACCACAGACGATTACCATGTAAAAACCGTTCAGAAAATCTTCAAACAGCTCTACGATCAGGGCGACATCTACAAAAGCTCCTATGAAGGCTGGTACTGCACACCTTGCGAATCCTTCTTCACAGAACATCAGCTGGTAGACGGCAAATGCCCCGACTGCGGCCGTGATGTGGAACTCTTGAAAGAAGAAAGCTATTTCTTCCGTCTTTCCAAATATCAGGACAGAATCATCAAATACATGGAAGAAAATCCCGAATTCCTGCAGCCCAACACACGCCAGAACGAAATGATCAACAACTTCCTGAAACCCGGTCTGGAAGATCTGGCTGTTTCCCGTACCTCCTTCAAATGGGGCGTACCTGTAGAATTTGACCCCGGACACATCGTATACGTTTGGGTAGACGCGCTGTCCAACTATATCACTGCTCTGGGTTACGGCACAGAAGATGACAGCCTGTTCAAGAAATTCTGGCCTGCTGACGTACACGTTGTAGGGAAAGAAATCGTACGTTTCCACGCTATCATCTGGCCTGCAATGCTGATGGCTCTGAATCTGCCTCTGCCTAAACAGATCTTTGGTCACGGCTGGCTGGTTATCAACGGCGGCAAAATGTCCAAATCCGTTGGTAACGTTGTAGACCCTAACGTACTGGTTGACAAATACGGCGTAGACGCTATCCGTTATTTCCTGCTCCGTGAAATCGCATTCGGTCAGGACGGCAACTTCAACAACGAAGCTCTGATTCAGCGTATCAACTCCGACCTGGCAAACGACCTGGGCAACCTGGTTTCCAGAACCGTTGGTATGATTGACAAATATTTCGGTGGCACACTGCCCGCAGACCGCACTGCAACACCTTTTGACGAAGACCTGAAAGCTGTTGCACTGGCTACCACAGAAAAAGTGGAAAACGCTATGGAAAAAATGTTCTTCAGCGACGCTCTGGTAGAAATCTGGAATCTGGTTCGCCGTACAAACAAATATATCGACGAAACACAGCCTTGGATTCTGTGCAAAGACGAAGCAAAGAAAGCGGAACTGGCAAACGCGCTGTACAACGTTGCAGAAAGCATCCGTATCGTTTCCATCCTGATTCAGCCTTTCATGCCCAACACACCTGCAAAAATCTGGGCACAGTACAACATCACAGAAGGCGACGCAACTGCTTGGGACAGCACAAAGACATGGGGCGTACTGCCTGCTGAACTGAAAGTACAGAAAGGCGAAACACTGTTCCCTAGAATTGATATGAAGAAAGAACTGGCAGAACTGGAAGCAGCCATCAAAGCTTCTCAGGCAACATCCGTTGCAAACCAGCAGAAAAAAGAAGCGGAAAAGAAAGCAGAAGCGGAAAGCGAATACCCTGCAGAAATCACCATTGAAGACTTCTGCAAAGTACAGCTGAAAGTAGGCGAAGTGCTGGAAAGCAAAGAAGTAGAAGGCTCCAAAAAACTGCTGCGCAACGTCATCAAAATCGGTGACGAAGAAAGAGTTATCTTCTCCGGCATCAAAGACGCTTATGCCCCCGGCGAACTGGTAGGCAAACGCGTTGTCGTTGCTTATAACCTGAAACCCAGAAAAATGATGGGTGAAATGTCTTACGGAATGATTCTGTGTGCCGAAGACGGAGACGGCAAACTGAGCGTTCTGACAACAGACGACAAAGACTTTGCAAGCGGGAGCAGCATCAGCTGATGTATTTCGAATCTCACGCACATTATGACGATAAACGCTTTCGTGAAGACAGGGAGAAGCTCTTAGAGCTTCTCCCCTCTTGCGGTATTGACCATGTAGTCAATATTGGCTGCGACCTGAAAAGCTCTCAGGAAAGCATCCGTCTGGCTGAAAAATATGACTACATTTACGCATCCGTCGGCGTACACCCTCACGAAGTCAGCGAAATGACCTCTCAGACCATCGAAGAACTCCGCCGCCTTGCGGCTCATGAAAAGGTGGTTGCTATCGGCGAAATCGGTCTGGATTATTATTACGATTTCAGTCCCAGAGAACTGCAGCAGTTCTGGTTCCGCCAGCAATTACGCCTTGCAGAATCTGTTAACAAACCTGTAATAATTCACTCCAGAGATGCTTCTCAGGAGACCTTTGACATCATCAAAAGCAGCCCCATCCGCCGGGGTGTCATCCACTGTTACTCCGGTGCATGGCAAATGGCGCAAGATTATGTCAATATGGGCTTTTTTATCGGTGTTGGGGGGGTAGTGACCTTCTCAAACGCCAAAAAACTGGTAGAAGTGGTGGATAAAATCCCCATGGAAAAAATTCTCATCGAAACAGACAGCCCTTATCTGGCACCCAACCCCAACCGCGGCAAACGTAACGACTCCAGAAATTTACAATTTGTTGTCGAAAAGATTGCGGAAATTAAGAAATTGTCACCGGAAGATGTCGCAAAAATTACGTTTGATAACGCAAAATCGCTCTTTTTTTAAAAAAGGGTTGCATAAATGTTACAAATATGTTAATATAAGCAACGTAATAAAAATGAAGGTATATCGTTATGGTATATCTTCATTTTTTGCAGTTGTGAATTTAACGAAATTTATCGATAGAAGTGACGACTTCCATCCCTTACGACTGCGATACCGAATGACCCCTAAGGTCTTTCGGGAAAGGCATAAAATCTAATGTCTATCATCTGAATACGAGAGGAACGCCAGGCGGCCTTGGAGAAAAGACGCAGAATTTTTTCCGAACCGTCAACCCCAATCCTTTTCGGCTCCCACTCATTTTTACCCACAAAAAAGAGTGGTACAGAAAAAAGGAACCAACGTTCAAGGAGGAAAACAATGAAAAAACATCTTAGAGTATTTGCTATCGTGGTATCTATTTTAGCAATCGGCTGCGGCACAGCGTCCGCTTATGACAAAAACACACAGTCCGTATTACTGGATATGGACGGTGTCCCCCGCATGGTGACAACAGATAAGACGACGGTCGGTGAACTGATGGCTGACCTTGCGGAAAACGTGGAAACAGAATACATCGTAACAAACGCAGATGAAAGCGATGTACTGGTAGACGATATGGAGCTGACTCTCACATCCGTGACTGAAAAAACAGTTTCCACAACAAAAACAGTGCCCTACGAAACAGTAGAACGCACAAACAACAATCTGAAAAGCGGTGAATCCCGCGTGGTACAGGAAGGTGTCAACGGCACCGCAACTGTTATCAACAAAGAAATCTATCACGGCACAGAACTGGTAGAAACCGTTTTCGTAGAAGAAAAGGTTGTTACCGAACCCGTAGATAAAATCGTGGAAGTAGGTCCCGAAAATGTCATCAATGGTTATACCTACTCCAAAGCAATCAATGTAAAAGCAACAGCCTACACACCTTATGACGCAGGCTGCACCGGCGTTACAGCCACCGGCATGAAAGCCGGCAGAGGCGTAGTAGCCGTTGACCCTAAAGTAATCCCTCTGGGCTCCAAAGTATACGTGCCCGGTTACGGCGTAGCCATTGCCGCAGACACTGGCGGCGCCATCAAAGGCGGCAGACTGGATGTATGTGTGGACAGCGTTTCCGAAGCATACAGCTGGGGCGTTAGAAACGTAACTGTATACGTTCTGGAATAAGACCCATTCATATAAAATCAAACATCATATACCACAAAAAATAGCAACAGCGTCCGAGAGATCGGGCGCTTTTCTTTTTGTCTTTCTTCTCCCCTTCAAAATCCCCTTCCCCAAGAAAAACAGCCCCTTTTTCCACAAAAATCCCTTTCTCCACAGACTTTTGTATCTTGTATACATCTATTTTCCATTATAAGCCCCTCTTAGACGTTTTTCCCCCTTCCACGAAACTTTCCCCATAAAAAAGAAAAAGTCCTCTGAGAGCCCCCTTTTTGACGTTTTCAAGCTAGGGTATCCCCTTTACGCTTTTTTCCATAGAAAAAGGAGCATGGATTTTCCATGTTCCTTCTGGATTTCCTTATTTTGTACTATCTACAGTGATGGTCTTTGTAGCATCGTCCCAGCCTACAGCAATATCCATCAAGCTGCACAGGTCACGCAGTTTGAAATATGTGCTGCCATTGATGGTGTAAGCAGGCATTGCGTATTCCATCCATCCTCTGTACACAGGTGCAGCGGAAGGTAATGCCTGTTTTGCGGTGCCGTCCCCTGCTGCCAGTTCGCCGCCTACTGCCACGTAAGCTGTGCCGCCCTGCAAACTGATGGCTTTGGCATTTGCATCCCAAGTCACATTAAAGCTCTTCGCTGTGCCATTGACAGCTGCCGCTACGTCACGCAGTTTGAAATATGTATTGCCGCCGATGGTATAAGCGTCAAAAGCCACTTTCTTGCCATTTACCAGCACTTTGGCTGTACTGGGCACAGCTGTGGTATACTGGGGCTTTGTGAGGCTTGCCGCTGTCTGTCCATTGCCTTCCACCACCAGATATACTTCCGCGCCGCCTGCAATGGCAGGATACATGCCAAGGGCACGATAAATGCCGGGTTCATTGATGGTATAAGTGGTGCCAACTTGCACGCCAGCATCCCCCTCGCTTTCAAAATGGAGAGCGTCCCAGCTTTCCTGTGTGTAACCATCAGGAAGCATGACCCCCTGGGCAGCCAGCGCGTTTCCGGCACTGAGATACTTTGTCACTTCAAAAGTCTGCAGCTCGTCCACAGAACTGACTTTCACAGGTGCCTGACACACATAGGCTTCCTTTCCAGCCACAGTGGTCTTGCCTGTCACGTTGGAGATGCTGAACTGATATTCAGCCGCTTCCCCTTCCATTCTGTCATAGCCGTCCACCTGCACGGTTTCTGCCCCGAAAGCTGTCACAGGCAGTGCCATGGTCAGCACTAGTGCCGCAGCCAGCACCCTCATACTTCTTTTTTTCATAAATAACCCCTCCTAATACATAAACATTTTTTTGTATCCACACAGATACAAGCCCATTATAACAAGGAAGGTGTTCCCCTACAAGAACATTTTTCCTCCCCATAATCAAAACCACCCGTTGAACGGGTGGTTTGATCAGACCCTATAAGGGTCTATCTCTTGTGGTAGCCCCCTAAAGGGGGCATTGAATAGTCTGGCAACCACACTTTTAACTCTGGCTGCCCCCTACTCGGGGGCACTTTTTATGCCTTATTTCACCGGCTCACCCGTGAACGGGTCTGTAAATTCCTTTAAACTTATTTGATCATTCATAATATCATCTTCCAGCTGATTTTTGATGTATTCTTTTATTGCCGTTTCATATCTGCCTACTGTATCTACAAAATATCCTCTACACCAAAAATGTCGATTTCCATACTTGTACTTTAAGTTT
>NZ_FRAH01000080.1 GCF_900142265.1 Anaerotignum lactatifermentans DSM 14214
CGAATGTGTCCAAACTGACAATGGTATGGAATTCACAAAGCGATTCTCAACTCCCGGACAGGTGACCTTAACAGCTTTTCAGCGAACTCTAAAGGAGCATGGAATCCGTCATAAACTGATCCGTCCTTTCACACCCCGTCATAACGGGAAAGTGGAACGCAGCCACCGGAAGGATAACGAGCGGTTTTATGCCACCCATACCTTTTATTCCTTTGAGGACTTTTCCAGGCAGCTCCAAGTCTATAACCGTAGGGACTATAATCTGTTCCCTATGAGACCTCTGGGTTGGAAATCCCCACAGACTGTCCTGAAGGAATTTATTAAGGAGGGTGTAACATATGTTTGACAAACCCACAGTTTTTCTTTGAGATTTGGGCGTTTTTTCTTTTCATTCCATGGAAAAAATGGTATAATTCCTATGAAAAAGGTTTGGTTCCATTTGAACCTTTTTCGATCATAATAAAAGAGAGGGAGTCATCATGAAATATCTGATTGATACTCATACCCATACCATTGCCAGCGGACATGCTTACAGCACTTTGGACGAAAATGTCCTCTGTGCGGCACGAAAAGGGTTGGAGGCTATTGCCATCACAGACCATGCGCCTATGATGGCACATACCACATGTCATGCTTACTTCGCCAATCTCCATGTGGTGCCCAAAGAACTTCATGGGGTGCGTGTGCTGCGGGGCATTGAACTGAATATCATGGACTTTGACGGCACAGTGGATATGGACGAGAAAGTCCTTTCCCGTCTGGATATTGCCATTGCCAGCCTGCATACACCTTGTCTGGCACCGGGTACCAAAGAGGAAAACACAAGAGCCTGCCTGAAGGTTATGGAAAATCCCTTAGTGGATATTCTGGGACATCCGGGAGACCCTCGTTATCCGCTGGATTATGAACTTTTGGTGGAAAAAGCCAAAGAAACAGGCACCATTTTGGAAATCAATAACACTTCTCTTATTCCCGGCGGGTTTCGGGACGGAAGTGCGGACAACATAGAGTATATGCTGCGCCTTTGCAAAGAAGCAAAACTGCCTGTGGTGGTTGGCAGTGATGCGCATTTTTATACCAGCATTGGCGAATTTGACCATGCGGAAGCATTGATGAAGAAAGTGGATTTTCCCAAAAGTTTGGTGCTGAACGCCAGCGTGGATGGGCTCATCAGCGCGTTAAAGCGCAACAAATAATTTCATCAGAACGCCAAAAAAATCTTTACTTTAACACTTTAGTATGCTAATATGTAATAAGATATTGAGAGCAAAGGTGGCGTTCGGTTATGAACAAAAAAATCAAAAGTGAATTAGTGGACAGGCTTTTTCAGTGTATCCTCAGCATGGAAACCGTAGAAGAATGTTACCAGCTTTTCGAGGATTTATGCACCGTCAATGAAATACAGGCAATTGCCCAGCGTATGGAAGTAGCGGTTATGCTGAACGCAAAAAAGACTTATGTGGAAATTGCGGACAAGACAGGGGCTTCTACAGCCACCATCAGCCGCGTGAACCGCTGCCTGCATTATGGTACGGATGGCTATAAACTTGCGATCAGCAGAGTATATGGCGATGGTGACCAGACGGAAAAAACGGAAGAAGCAGAACAGTAACCCATAGATGAGCTTAGGAAGGGAGTTGGCACTTTCTCAGGTGTCCGCTTCCTTTTCTTTGCCAAAAAGACAGAACAGGAGTAAAAACATGATTGGATTTGAACAGTTGAACAATATGCAGCAAAAGGCGGTTATGCAGACGGAAGGCCCCGTTTTGGTGCTGGCAGGTGCTGGTAGCGGTAAGACAGGTGCACTGACAGTCCGTATTGCCCATTTGCTGGAAACGGGCGTAAAACCCTGGAATATTCTTGCAATTACTTTCACCAACAAAGCAGCCAAAGAAATGCGGGAACGTGTGGACAAACTGGTGGGACAGGGTGCAGAAGATATCTGGATCAGCACATTCCATTCTACCTGCGTGCGTATCCTGCGCCGGGAAATCAGCCATCTGGATTATGATGGTCAGTTCTCTATTTATGACGCGGACGATCAGGAAAAAGTCATGAAGGAAGTATTCAAACGCCTGAATATGAGCCCCATTGACAAGAGTTTTTCCGTTCGTGCTGCCATTTCTCAGATCAGCAAACAGAAAGAAGAAATGGTCAGCTGGGAAGACTATGCAAAGACCGTAGATCCTTTTGATATCAAAGGCAAACGTCTGGCAAAGGTATACCAGCTTTATCAGCAGCTGCTGAAAGAAAGCAACGCCCTGGACTTTGACGATCTGATTTATAAGACAGTGCTGCTGTTCCGTACCCATCCAGAAGTGCTGGATAAATATCAGGAACGTTTCCGTTATATCATGGTAGACGAATATCAGGATACCAACACATCCCAGTATGAACTGGTGCATATGCTGGCTGCAAAATACCAAAATCTGTGCGTGGTAGGGGACGACGACCAGAGTATTTATGGCTGGAGAGGCGCCAACATCCGCAACATTTTGGACTTTGAAAAAGACTTCCCCAACACAACTGTTATCAAACTGGAACAGAACTATCGTTCCACCAAGAAAATTCTGGATGCGGCAAACGCAGTCATTCATAACAATGTGACCAGAAAAGAAAAATCCCTTTGGACAGAAAACGACAGTGGCAGCATCATCCACATTTATAAAGCAGACAACGAATACGACGAAGCACGTTATGTGGCAGAACAGATTGAACAGCTTCACAAAGAAGGCAAGAGCCTGAATAACTTTGCGGTGCTGTATCGTGCTAACGCACAGTCCCGTACTGTGGAAGACCAGCTGGTAAAAAGAGGCATCCCTTATCGTCTGTTCGGCGGCGTGCGGTTCTATGAAAGAAAAGAAATCAGAGACATTCTGTCTTATCTGAAAGTACTGGCAAACCCTGCGGACACCATTGCACTGCGGAGAATCATCAATGTGCCCAAACGTGGTATTGGGGATACTTCTCTGGAAAAAGTGGTAACCTATGCTCAGAACCATGGCATGGGGCTTTATGAAGCATTGGCGCATCTGGATGATATGCCGGAACTGAAAACAAGAGTGAAGAAATTCAAAGAATTCTATGAACTTTTTGAAAGCCTGCGTCGTGATTATGAAGGCATGACAGCGGCAGAACTCATTGATGCCGTGGTAAAACGCAGTGGCTACCTGCAGCAGCTTTTGACAGAAGGTACTGACGAAGCACTGGCAAGAATCGAAAACATCGACGAATTTGTCAATAAGGCAACAGAATATGATAAACAGAATCCCGAAGCAGGTCTGGAAGGATTCTTGGAAGAAGTGGCTCTGGTGGCTGACATTGACGGATACAATGAAGGGGATGAAAGTGTGGTACTCATGACCCTGCACAGCGCAAAAGGTCTGGAATTCCCTTATGTATTCATCATCGGCATGGAAGAAGGCATTTTCCCCGGCTACCGTGCTGTTATGTTTGGCGGTGAAAAAGAAATTGAAGAAGAACGCCGTCTTTGTTATGTAGGTATCACCCGTGCAAAAGAAGTGCTTTACATGACTCACGCAAAAAGCCGTATGCAGCATGGTCTGACACAGTACAATCCACCTTCCCGTTTCCTGAAAGAAATCCCTCAGGATTTGGTGGATATGCCTACTCGTCAGATGTCCGATATGGCAAAGAAATACGCAATGCGGGAAAGCATGAAAGTAAGTCCTGTGACACCTACACGCAGCAAAGTGAACCCTTATGCCCAGCCCATCAAACGGGAAATGCCTGCGCCTAAGGACTTTAAGCTGGATTACGAAGTAGGCGATAAAGTCCGTGCACCGAAGTACGGCATTGGCGTTGTCAAATCCATTCAGGGCGGCGGCGCAGATTTTGAAGTAGAGGTATCCTTCGGCGAAAAAGGAACCAAGAAATTTATGGCAAAACTTTCCAAGCTGATCAAAGTCAGCGAATAATCTTTGGGAGCGATGCGGAATATGGAGAGAATGAAGGAACTGGTTGCCCTCCTCAATGAGGCAGCGGAAGCCTATTATCAGAAAGATACGGAAATCATGTCCAACCAGCAGTATGACGCACTCTATGACGAACTGGTGCAGCTGGAAGCGGAAACAGGCATGGTGCTGGCAAACAGCCCTACCCAGAACGTGGGCTATACGGTTTTGAGCAATCTGCAGAAAATCCGTCACGAAAGCCCCATTTTGTCACTAGATAAAACAAAAGACCCCTTGAAGCTTCAAAGCTTCTTGGGGGACAAGAAAGGCATTTTGTCCTGGAAACTGGATGGCTTGACCATTGTGCTGAAATACAGCGGCGGGGAACTGGTACAGGCAATCACCAGAGGCAATGGGGAAATCGGCGAAGATGTGACCCATAATGCCCGTGTGTTTGCAAACCTGCCTTTGAAGATTGCTTTTGACGGAGAATTGGTGCTTCGAGGCGAAGGTGTTATTTCTTATTCAGAGTTCCAGCGAATCAATGAGGAACTGGGCGAAGGGGATGCTTATAAGAATCCCCGAAACCTTTGCAGCGGTACCGTAAGACAGCTGAACAGCGAAATTGCCGCAAAGCGAAATGTGCAGTTTTTTGCCTTTACGCTGGTAAGTGCGGAAGGAAAAGAACTTTCCGATAGTAAAACAGAAAATATGCAGTGGCTGACTTCTTTGGGCTTTACAGTTGTAGAATCCAAAGTAGTCACGGGAGATACCATTCTGGATGCGGTGGAATATTTCCGGGAACATATCGAAGGCAATGACATTGCATCTGATGGCTTGGTGCTGACTTTTGACAGCATTTCTTACAGCCAGAGTCTGGGACGGACAGCTAAATTCCCCAAAGACTCCATCGCCTTCAAATGGGCAGACGAAATGGCGGAAACTACTTTGCGGGAAATTGAATGGAACACTTCCCGTACAGGTCTTATGAATCCCATTGCGGTTTTTGACCCTGTGGAACTGGAAGGCTCTACGGTAAGCCGTGCCAGTGTACACAACGTCAGTATTCTGGAAGAACTGGCACTGGGCATTGGGGATACCATTAAAGTCTATAAAGCAAATATGATTATTCCCCAGATTGCGGAAAATCTGACTCGTTCTGCTTCTGCGGAAATCCCTGCTCATTGCTTCGTTTGCGGCGGTGAAACGGAAGTACGCAGCCTTAGGGATGGGAAAGCGTTATATTGTACCAATCCCAGCTGTCAGGCACAGCGTGTCCAGACATTGAGCCACTTTGTTTCCAGAGATGCCATGAATATGGAAGGGCTTTCTGAAGAAACTCTGAAAAAATTCTTGGAAAAGGGTTTTATCAACCAGTATCCCGATCTGTTCCGATTGGAAGAACACAAAGATGCCATTTTGGAAATGGATGGCTTCGGTGAAAAATCTTATACAAATCTCATTGCTTCTGTGGAAAAAGCAAAGGATGTGTATCTGGCAAACTTTATCTATGCCCTTGGTATCAACCATGTAGGTCTGCGGAACGCAAAACTGCTCTGTAAGTCTTTTGATAATGACTTGGAAAAAATCAAGGCGGCAGAAACGGAAGAACTGGCAGCCATCGAAGGCTTTGGGGAAATCATTGCCCATAGCATCCATCAGTATTTCCATGATGAACAGCATCTGGCACTGCTGGCAGATGCTTTGCCGTATTTGCGTTTCCGTGTGGAAGAAGTGCAAGATACCTCTCAGTCACCCCTCAACGGCTTGACTTTTGTGGTGACAGGGGATTTGGAGCAGTTTGCCAACCGTAAGGAACTGGCTGCTTATATTGAAGCCAATGGCGGCAAGGTGACAGGCAGTGTGACGAAGAAAACCAATTTCCTGATCAATAATGATGTTCATTCCACTTCTTCCAAAAATAAGAAAGCCCAGGAGCTGGGAATTCCCATTTTGGACGAAAACGCTTTTGTGGAACGATTTGGAAAAAAAGAAGAATAAATATGCAAATCGACTCATTTTTTTGATAGAAAAATGAGTCGATTTTTTATAAAATGAAATAAATTATCGGCAGAAAAACTATTTCATCCATGATGCACTAAGGATAATGTTATTTCTTGAATTTCTTTTCCAAAAATACAAAAAAATAGCATATTTTCACATTTTTTTCTGTATTTTTCTTGATTTTTTGTTATAATAAAAAATATAGAAAGGCGGGAGAGGTTACTATGAACTTAAACCAGCTGTATTATTTCAAGACTTTGGCAGAATTAGAGCATTATACAAAAGCTGCCGAAAAGCTGAATATTTCACAGCCTACCCTAAGTCATTCCATCGCGGCGATGGAAAAAGAGTTGGGTGCCTTCCTTTTTGAAAAACAGGGACGAAATGTGGTACTGACAAAATACGGCAGAATTTACATGTTTTATGTGGAAAATGCCCTGACCCAGCTGGAGCTGGGGAAAAACCAGATCGAGCGGTTGGTGGCAGAAGGCGGCGGTCATGTAGGTTTGGCTTATATGACATCCGTTGGGACCAATTTTGTGCCGGAAATCATTGCAGGCTTTCTGGATGATCCCCAGAATAAAAACATTTCTTTCTCCTGTTATGAAGGCAATACCAAAACATTACTTTACAACCTGAAGCGGGAAAAATATGATTTGATTTTCTGCTCCATGGTGGAAAATGAGAGTGATGTGGAATTTATTCCTGTGTATGAACAGGGTCTGGTGGTTATTGTGCCGGAAAATCATCCTCTGGCGGAAAAAGAAAAAGTAACCATTCAGGATATTTGTCCATATCCCCTCATCTGCTATACAAGAGAAAGTGGGATGCGTCGTATCATTGATGATTTGTTTGTCAAAGCGCAGATCATGCCCAACATCCTCTGTCAGTTTGAAGATGTCAACTCCATGGCAGGGCTGGTGGCAGCAAACCAGGGCATCGCAATCATTACAGATAATCCATCCATACAGAATTATAAAGTCACAAAACTAGAATTTGATACGCCTTATTCCAAACGAATGGTATATATGGCTTATGTGCTCAATCGATATCTGCCGCCGGCAGTGGAAAAATTCAAAGAATATATCATTCAGCGTACAAAAGAAAAGTGAACATGAAAAAACGGCTGAGGTTTTTCCTCAGCCGTTTTTTCATGGAATGATCAAATTTGTGGATTTGCTGTTTTGATGGCCCGCAGCACAGCCTGTTCTGTGACTTTTGCAGCTAGAATCCCCACAACGTCTACGGGGGCGGTGGGCAGTTCCAGTTCTTCTGTGGACATGCAGAACAGGGTATCACCGTCCAAAGTGGTGTGGATAGGACGAATGCACCGTGCCAGACCATCGTGTGCCATGCCGGCAACTTTTGCAGCCTGAGCTTTTGTCAGTTTCACATTGGTGGCAATGATACCGATGGTGGTGTTTTTGCCGCCAAAGGAAAGAGAAGATGCGGCTTTGATAACGCCTTCTTCTGTATTAGCAAAGGTGCCATCAGGATTTTTGGTACCGGCAATGATTTTGCCGTTTTCCCAAACATCCCCAAAAGCGTTCACCGCAATGAGGGCAGCCACAGTGATGCCGTTTTCTGTAGTTTCTGCCCAGGAACCGATGCCGCTGTTGCAGCAGTGTTCCATGCCATTGAGTTTCCCGACCGTTGCGCCGCAGCCTGCGCCGTAATCGCCTTCCATGAGGATTTCGTCGGAAGCGGCTTCGCAGGCAGCTCTGCCCATAGCTTTATCAGGACGCACAAAGGCATCTCCATAGCCCAAATCAAAAAGAACAGCAGAGGGAACGATGGGAACTTTTGTGACACCTACGTCAAAGCCGATGCCTTTTTCTTCCAGATAGTCCATGACACCGCTGGCAGCCTCCAGACCAAAAGCGGAACCGCCGGAAAGGACAACGGCCTGTACTCTTTCCATGGCATTGATGGGGTTTAACAGATCTGTTTCTCTTGTGCCGGGAGCGGCACCGCGGACATCTACGCCGCAGACAGCACCTTTTTCCGCAATGACAACGGTAACGCCTGTTTTTGCTTCTGTATTTTGTGCCTGACCGACTTTCAAGCCTTTGATATCTAAAATATTATGCTTCATAATTTCCTCCTGAAGGTGTGTTTTCTTTTATATTACCTGTATTAAAAGCCCTTGTAAATATGGAAAAGCACCAAAGAATCTTGACCGCCATAGAATGACATTATCTTGGTATGTGCGGGAGGAGAAGCAATGGGATATTATCGGGTGACGGGCGGCGGAACCATTGGTGGGGAATACACAGTCAGAGGCAGTAAAAACGCAGTGCTGCCCATTCTGGCGGCATCCATTTTAGCTGGAGATGAAGTGGTGCTGGAAAATGTGCCCCATATTACGGATGTGTTTGTTTCTCTGGAAATTTTGGAGGAACTGGGCTGTAAGACAAAACTGGAAGGAAGAACACTGACCATTGACAGCCGGAATATTGAAAAAACAGAAATCAGTGAGGAAATGGTGGGGAAAATGCGTTCTTCCATACTGTATCTGGGGGCACTGCTTGGTCGGATGAAAAAAGCCTGTCTGGGACACCCCGGCGGATGTGTGATCGGTCGACGTCCCATTGATCTGCATTTGCGTGCCTTTGAGAAAATGGGCGTACGGATTCGGGAGGAAAACGAAATTTTCCATTGTGAGGCACCTTTGCTTTTGGGGTACCATATTTATCTGGAATATCCCAGCGTAGGCGCTACGGAAAATATCCTGCTCCTTTCCGTGAAAGCAGAGGGCACCACGGTCATCCACAATGCGGCAAGAGAACCAGAAATTGTGGCTCTGGCTCGTTTTCTGCGGGCATGCGGTGCGGAAATCTATGGAGAAGGTACCCCTACCATCATGGTAGAAGGTGTGAGGAAACTCCATGGAGCGGTGTTTGAAGTACCTTTTGACCGCATCGAGGCAGGGACGTTTCTTTGTGCCGCTGCCATGACGGGTGGAAAGCTGTATCTCCATGGAGCGGAAAAACAGTATATGGAGCAGACACTGGAAGTGCTGGAAAAGGCAGGCTGTGGGCTGCGGTATGAGGAAGACGCCGTTTATTTGCAGGCGCCTACGCGGCTTTTGTCGGACTTTACACTGGCAACCGGACCGTATCCTGCTTTCCCTACGGATATGCAGCCAATGGTCATGAGTCTATTGACATTGGCAAAAGGAACCTGTATGATGAGTGAAACAGTGTTTGAAGCACGGTTTCGCCATGTGGCAGAATTATGCCGCATGGGAGCGAATATACAGGTGCACGGTCGAAATGCGGCAGTTTTTGGCGTGGAAAAACTTCATGGTGCAAAAGTGCGAGCAACAGATCTGCGCAGCGGCGCAGCACTTTTGCTGGCGGCTCTGGCAGCAGAAGGAGAAACCATCGTCGAAGGCAGCGCTTTTGTGGAACGGGGTTATGAAAAACTGGAAGACGCCCTGACATTTCTGGGCGGACGGGTGCAGCTGGTATCATAAAAGGTGATTACATGAGAAAAAAAAGAAAAAAACAGATGGAAGACATTGATTTGATGGAGGAACTGGAATATTACCAGCCACGGAAAAAACGGCTGGAAATTCCGCAGAAATACGTCATTGCGGCAGTGTTGATACTGTTGGCAGGGGCAGCGTTTCTGTTTTCTCCTTTTTTTGCTGTCAAAAATATCCGGGTGGAAAATTCCGAACGGTTTGCCACATCAGATCTTTGTGAAAGAATCGGTCTGAATCAAGGGGATAATGCCATACTGTTCAATCGCTCCAAAGCGGAAGATATTCTGCGGCAAGACCCTTATATCAAAGATGCCAGATTGGTTTGGGAATTCCCTGATACCATGGTCATTTCCCTGACAGAACGGAAGGTAAGAGCCTATGTGCCTTATATGGGTTCTTATCTGTACATAGACGAAGAAGGACGGGTGCTGGATGTCCAGAATGTTTATACGGAAGGGCTGCCTTTGGTAAAAGGTCTGGTATTTTCCGGTTTCCAGCGCGGAGAAGTTTTGCAGGTGGAAAATCAGGAATCCTTGCAGGTGATGCTTCAGATTTCTCAGATGATACAGAAGTATAATCTGACGGAGTTTGCAGTGGAAGTGGATGTATCCAACACATCGGATATTTATGCAACGGTAAACCAAGTACAGGTACACTTGGGTACCATGGATAATATGGATCAGAAAATACGTACCATGGCGGCAGTTGTGGTGACCATTCCCGAGGAGGACAGAGGGACTTTGGATTTGAGTGATCTTTCCAAGCCCATTGTGTTCCAGTATTTGTTGTAAGAAGGTGACAGACGGATGAAACCAAAGGGAATCATACCCGGTATTACAGCTTTGTGTGCCATTTTGGGTATGCTGATTGGTGTGCAGTATAATACGGTGCAGTCTCAGGCGGCTTCAGCGGCAGGTACGGACAACGTGCGTTTGACAGAACTTTCCGCGGAACTGCGCAAGGAACGGGAAGAAAAAGAAGCGCTGGAAAAACAGCTGGACAAGCAGGCAGAACTGCTGGAAACATATGAAGCAGGAGAATCTGACGGCGCGGCACTGGAATCTTTGCAGAAAGAAAATGAGAAACTGCGGGCTTTTGCCGGATTGTCAGAACAGACAGGTGCCGGTATCGTTGTGACCATGGATGACAGTGACAAAGATATGGGCGGCGATAAGAATGCTTATCTTGTCCATGCGGAAGATATTTTGAAAGTCGTCAATGAACTTTTTGTGGCAGGAGCGGAAGCTGTTTCCGTCAATGAACAGCGGATCGTAGCCCAAAGCGGTATCACCTGTGCCGGCAGCGTTATTACAGTTAATGGTGTGCGTGTGGCTGCGCCTTTTGAAATCAAAGCCATTGGAGATGCTAGTGTGTTGCAGGCGGCTTTACGTTTTCCCGGCGGCGTTGTGGATACCCTTTCTCCTTGGGGCATTGTCATTGACATTCGTGAGGAAGCGTCTGTGACCGTTCCGGCTTATACCCAGTCTGCGTTGTGGAAAACAACAGAGGAAGGAGAAGATGCGTCATGAAAATCATCGTTCCTATTATTGGATTATGCGCAGGGATTCTTCTGGGAATCAAAAGCGGCATTGTGCTGCCTTATGCCATGATGGCTTATGGCGGCGTTGGAATTCTGGCGTGTCTGGATACGGTGCTGGGCGGTGTGCGCGCGGATATGGAGCATCAGTTTCAGATGCGGATATTCGTCAGCGGCTTTTTCATCAATGGCATCGTTGCCATTGGTCTGGTTTGGCTGGGAAAACAGCTGAATATGGATTTGTCTATTGCTGCCATTGTTGTCTTTGGTTCTCGGATTTTTTATAATTTTAGTAAAATTAGAAGATTTTTGTTGAATAAAAGGCAAAAAGAGGCTATGATAGGAGAAGAGTAAGAAAGGTCAAAAAAGAAAGTTAAAAATATCGAAAAAAATTATGAATTATTCTGTTTTTGTATGGTAATTCGTCTTTTTTTCATGTATAATTAAAGTTATGATTATGGAATTGGTAGGAGGGGATTTTTTTGCTCGAATTTGACATCCCAATGAGCAATATGGCACAAATAAAAGTAATCGGTGTAGGCGGCGGTGGCAACAACGCTGTTGACCGTATGATTGAAGATGGACTGGACGGCGTGGAATTCATTTCCATTAATACAGATGGACAGGCTTTGGCAAAATCCAAATCCAGCACAAAAATTCAGATTGGTGAAAAACTGACCAAAGGTCTTGGCGCCGGCGGTAACCCTGAAATCGGTGAAAAATCCGTAGATGAAACACAGGATGAAATCGCGCAGGCTCTGCGTGGTTCCGATATGGTATTCATCACAGCAGGTATGGGCGGCGGTACAGGTACCGGTGCAGCACCCAGAATCGCAGCGATCTCCAAAGAACTGGGTATCCTGACTGTAGGCGTTGTTACAAAACCCTTCAACTTTGAAGGCAAAAAGAGAATGAGCAATGCAGAAAAAGGTATCGCGGAACTGAAAAAGAACGTAGATACACTGGTTATCATTCCCAACCAGAGACTGCTGAGCATCATCGATAAAAAGACAACACTGACAGAAGCATTCCGCAAAGCTGACGAAATCCTCAGACAGGGCGTACAGGGTATTGCAGACCTGATCTCCAAACCCGGCGTTATCAATCTGGACTTTGCAGACGTTCGCACCGTTATGGCAGACAAAGGCGTTGCCCACATGGGTATTGGTCGTGCTGCTGGTGAAAACAAAGCGGAAATCGCAGCAAAAATGGCAATCCAGAGCCCTCTGCTGGAAACAACTATCGAAGGTGCAAAGAGCGTCCTGATCAACTTCAGCGGCGACATGAACCTGGGTCTGATGGAAACAGAAGAAGCAGCAGATCTGATCAGAGAATCTATCGATCCCGAAGCAGAAATCATCTTCGGTACAACCATCAACGAAGAACTGCAGGATGAAGTTATCGTTACTGTTATCGCAACAGGTCTGGAAGACGACATTCCCGCTCCCGAACCCAGAAGAGTGGCACAGCCTGTGGAAAAAGCGCCTGAAACAACAGAAGAAGTTGTGGAAGAAAGCACAGAAGAAACAGCAGAACAGCGTCCCGCAAGAAGATTTGCAGATCTGGACGACTTCGAATCTGAAATCAAAATTCCTGATTTCCTGACAAGAAAGAAATTCTAATCTTTAATACATCTTCTGTACATAAGGAACAATCAAAACGGATAAATCCTGAAAAGGGTTTATCCGTTTTTTTGTGACAAAGTAGATGTTAGACAAAAACATAAACCTGAAATTAGCAAGAATTACAGGGCTTTCAGGTGTGTTTTGGTATAACTGCAATAGTTTTCCTGTTTTGTTTTGTATGACATAATGAAAAATAATATCCTGTTATATTTTGTAATAATTTTCATGTACAATGAATGTACAAAGCTTTGGGGAAAGTTTATGAAGAGAGAAACAGGAGGGGAAATGTATGACAGAAACATTTTGTGGAAAAGATTGTGATTTATGTCAGGAGAAACTATCAGAAGCGTGCAGAGGCTGCAAAGAAGGACCGGGCAGGCGGTTTGGCGGTGACTGTCCCATTGCGGAATGTTGTCGGGACAAGTATCATGCAAACTGTGATACCTGTCAGGAAGCTATGAGCTGTACAAAACGACAGCAGAAAGATCAGATGCCGCAGATACGCATTGCGGAAGCGGCGGCAAAAGAAGAAAAAGAAGTTCAAAAAAGAGAAAAAGCAAAGGTGCTGGGAAAATGGCTGTGGATTTTGTTCTGGCTTCTTATTGCAAGTCTTATTACAGGATTACTGTCGCAGGATAGTCTGTCACAGGTGAGTCCACGGATTTATTTTATTGGGACTGTGTCGGGTATTGCCATAAAGGTGATCTATTGCCTGATTTTGCTGCAGCTGCGTCATGTAGAAGAAAAATATGGCAAGGCAGGTATTTGTTCCATCATCAGCGCTTTGCTGGCGGTAGTGGTTTTGCTCGTTGTGGAAAACAGTATCGCTTTGGCATTGATTATGCTTCTGGTGGCAACAGCCATCGGTCTTGCAGTAGATTACTTTTTCTTTTATGGCAACGCGGCGGTACTGGAAGATTTTGATCTGGAGTTTTCGGAAAAATGGAAAAAACTTTGGACATGGAACCTCATTTGCATTGGTGGTATGACAGCGGGCATTTGTCTGATGTTCTTAGGCATCATTGGGGCGATTTTGGTCATTGTAGGCGGTCTTGGTGTTTTTGTCATCGGTATTATGCAGCTGGTTTATCTGTATCGCATGGCAGTGCTGTTTAAGGAGTATACATGATTTGAAAATTTAAAAGGATACGCTACAAAGCAAATTCCCTTAAGAAAACATTGATTTTCCTTTTCTCTGATTTCTTAAGGGGAATTGCGGCAGCTGTCTTCATAAGAAAACATAACAAATAAAATCTCCAAAAAATAAGAAAGCCAAAATCCTTTATCATCATAAGGATTTTGGCTTTCTTTGTTTTATTACTTTAGTGCTGAAGGCTGCAAAGCAGCCTTTAACAACCGCCCGCTCTGCGGGTGAGATTAAAGCTTAAGCAAAAAGCATCGTCCTTGTTGTAAAATAAGGGTGTTCAAGCCTAAATATTTTACATAAGAAAGGACGATGCTTTTATGGCAAACAGTTTAGCAC
>NZ_FRAH01000081.1 GCF_900142265.1 Anaerotignum lactatifermentans DSM 14214
CGCAGCCGTTGATTTTCCGCAATCAAATCTTCCTCTATCTCTTTAGGCAGCTTTGCTGGCTGTCCTGTATTTTTACGTCCCCGTCGTTCTACCGCTAAACCTTCTGGACCCTCCTCAAGATAGATGCACTCCCAGCGCTTAATAATACCGAGACAGTTGATATTAAATCTTCTCATGGTTTCACTGAGACTTAGACCTTCTTCCCGCATCGTTTCTACCACCAGTTGCTTGAATTCTGGTGTATATCGTTTATTTGGTACTCCTTTTGGCATAAAAATCACCCCACTTGTTATTCAGTATATCATACTGTCTAACAAATGGGGTGCAGTTCAAGATCCGTCTGACGCTTTTTTTCATATTATTCATCGGCGTATCTCCTTTCTACATAATGCTGCTGCACAGGTTCTGCCGCAGCCTGGCTATGCTGTTCGCAATATACGCAAACCCACTGCAAAATGCCGAACATCATCAGACTCACCAGTACGGAAGTACCACCGTAGCTAACCAGAGGCAGTGTAACCCCAGTCAGAGGAATCAGTTTGATAACGCCGCCGATGATGACAAATGCCTGAAAAGCAATCATAGCTGTAAAGCCTACTGCCAGCAGGCTGTAATATCTTCTGGTGCAGTCCAGTGTGATACGGATTCCGCGATATAACAACATAATAAAAATACAAATAATGCCTGCGCCAAAGAGCGCACCGAATTCCTCGCAGATTGCCGCAAAAATACAGTCACTTTCTACAACGGGGATGCTGACTGGCATACCTTTTGTCAAGCCGCTGCCGAAAAGTCCGTATGTGGTAATGGCAAACAAAGAAGTAACGATCTGATAGCCGCCATGGTCAATGTCTGCCCAAGGGTCACGCCATGCTGCCACGCGCACCTGCACATGAGAAAACAGTTTATAAGCAATGGTAGCCGCAAAGCTGGCTGCCCCCATACCAAGCAAAAACAGCACTTCATTAGATGTAGCGATGTACAGCATAGTCATAAAGGTCATAAAGAAGATCAGGGCGCTGCCCAGGTCTTTCTGGAGTACCAGCAAAATAACGACGCCGGCACTCAAACTGCCAGTGATGAGCAGTTCCCGCAGTTCCACACGTTTTCTGAAAACGCTTGCCAGATAGAATATGAACAAGAACTTGGCAAGTTCGGAAGGCTGGAAGCTGATGCTGCCAATTTCCAACCAGTTCTGGGAACCGCCATGTTCCACACCGAAAATCTGTGTGAACAGCAGCAGTCCATAACAAACAATGATGTATGCCCATTCAAAAATTTCAAATCTGGGAATCAGCCGTAAAATAGATGGCAATGCCAGCATGCCTGCCAGCCCAAGAGCCATCCATACCAGCTGTTTATGAGCCAATGCCGGATCTACTCTCTGAAGCATGATAAGGCTCACATCCATCAGAAACAGCATCCCTGTCCAGATCAACGGACAGCCTTCATAGTAAAATCGATCCAGCAGCTGAATGGCTACCAGCAAAAACACCAGCGATATGGCACCAAAAAGCAATGCCTGCCAGTCAAAAAGATAGGTGTCCCGATTATAGGACAAAATCAGGAATGCCGTCAGATGCATCAGCACAACCAATCTGCGCTGTACAGATACCGCCCGATAAGGGCTGCCCAGATAGCCGCCCTGTTCGTATGCGATATATACAATGGCTTCCCACAGATACAGTCCGATATATATGACGAACAGATATCTGCTCAACATAATAATCAAATCAAACATATCCTCACTCCACTCCACGGAAGAAATGCCCTTTTGTACTGCCTTTTTCGCTCATCTGCTGCAAAAGAGCTCTTGTTTCCGCACTGCAATGCGCAGTGTCTTTTGTCATTTCGGCGTAAGCCCGCACAATGCGCTCCACCCTTGCCGGACCTTCCTTTGTAAAGTTCAGGCGAACGCTCCCCACTGCGTTATCCAGCACTTCATCATAAAACTTCAATGCAAACAGAGGTTTCCCGTTCAAAATGGAACATACACACCGTTCACAGTCTGTCATCAGCGGGAATTTTTCACCTTTTCTGTCACGCAGGAAGTACAGATCCTGATTCCAACGTTTCTTACAGTACTGACCGCTGTGTTTTTCTCCAGCAAAGTTCCCGATGGGGCACTGCTGTGTTGTCATCAAAGGCAGATAGCCGTAAACCACCATTTCACAGGAACTATCCGCCATTGCACGAATTTCCTGCAGATTATTTTCCACAGAAAGACATACATTGTCTGCCCCCTGTTCCTGCCAGAACAGCACTGCTTCCCGGTTCACCACATTCAGATTATAATCCGCTGTGATTTTCTTACCGGAATTTTTCACTGCGCCAAGCTGACCTGCGGAACGCACCAGGAAACCATCCAAATCGCTTTCCAGGAAACGCTGCAATCTGCTTTCGTCTTCAGGACGTTCCCTGTCTACCCGAGGCAATGCCGCATAACATGCCACACCATAGCGATGACATTTTTCAATGACATTTGCCAAATGCTCTTCCAGTTCCATAGTAGATTCTACATAAATACGCTCCACGCCTTTTTGTTTCACAGCCGCATCCAGCTGTTCCAGATTGCTTACCAGCACATGAAGTTTCTTTTTCAGCAGACGAGGTTCTCTTGCCTGACGAGGCGCTTCTCCTCGTTCTGCGTTTTTCCGTTTGGTCTTTTTCAGCATTGCCTGTTCCAGAGCTTCTGCCGCATCACGACGGAGCTGGTTCAAGTTGCTGATGCCTACATATATATTTTCGTCTGCCTGTACATCCAGATCAGCCAGCGCAAAGGGAGTTGCACCCATTTTTTCAATCTGCTGGCGTAATTTTTCCACAGCAGTGGGCTGGTTCGTAGCTTCCTGCACCACTTCCCCAGTCACATATACGCTGCTGCCCATATTATCCCACAACTGCAACGCCAATGGTTCTCCTTTTCTTGCCTTTAAAACACCATAAATCGGCAGTTTTCTAGTTTCTTTTTCCCATGTTTTCTGCAAGGCATCGTTGAGCGCCTTGCCATAGGTACGATAAACCACGTCGTTTTTCTCAATATCCCCTTCCAGCGTCAGAGTGATCACTTCCCCTGCTTTGGAATGTTTTGTCACCTGACAGCCTACATGAGGGCCTCGGCTGGTCCAAACTTCGATACCGTCACCGGGAACCAGCGGCTCTCTGGTACGGATAACTACTTTTTTATGCTGAGGCAGGTATTTATCCACAATACCCACTTTTAACCCCCATGTTTTGGGACGTTCCACACTCATCATATCCAGACCGCCACGAGAAGTATAATACCCTTCTGTGAAACCGCCGCGGTTGAACAGCTGGGTCAGTTCTTTCATATCATCCAGAGAAACCTCATAGTGTTCTGGATCTTCGAAGTACATGTCGATATATTTCCGATAAATCCGTGTGACACCTGCCACATATTCAGGATTTTTCATACGGCCTTCGATTTTCAAAGAAGCAATACCCGCTTCGATGAGTTCTGGCAAAATAGAAACTGTCGCAATATCTTTGGGAGAAAGCAAATGACCTTCTGCCACCTTATCATATCCACAGTAAAGGGTATAAGGCAGTCTGCATGTCTGGGCACAACGTCCACGGTTGCCGCTTCTGCCGCCCAGCATACTACTCATGATACACTGACCGGAGTAACAAACGCAGAGCGCGCCATGAACGAATGTTTCCACTTCCGCACCAGTCTGCTCTGTGATGTGACGGATTTCCGGCAAAGTCAGTTCTCTGCTCAAAACCACTTTGTCAAAGCCCTGTTCATACCAGTAATTCACGTCTGCCAAAGAATTGGATGTCATCTGTGTGCTGGCATGGAGGGGGAAATCGGGGTAATGTTCCCGCACCAGTTTTGCAGCCCCAGCATCCTGCATGATCAGCGCATCTACGCCCATACAATGCAGTTTTCCAATAAACTGGATAAATTCCGGCAGTTCTTTATCTTTATAAACTGTATTTACTGTAACATATACCTTCACACCGCGCAGATGACAATAGTCACAAGCTTCTTCCAATTCTTCCAGAGAAAAATTTCCCGCATATTGTCTGGCGCTGAATAATTTTCCGCCTAAATAAACGGCGTCACAGCCATTCTGCACAGCAGCCTTCAGGCTTTCCATGGACCCCGCAGGCGCCAGCAGTTCTGGTTTTTTTCTAAAAGGCATATCTTTTCCCCTTTCTCTTTGAAACGAATGTATCTCTGTTTTTTCTTCAAATTTTTTGATGCAAAAGGAAAAATAGCAGTTTTTTTCTTTTTGCACCCGTCAAAAATCCCCTGCTATTTTGTCATATTTTATCTTTTTCTGGGACGTACTTTCGAAGTATGGAGCCCCTCATTTGCAGCTTCCTCTTCCGCCTGATACTCTTGCAGTTTCCGTTCCAGTCTTCTTTTGTCCCGTTCTAACTGTTCGATCTGTTCCTGCAATTCTGCTGTTTTTGCTTTTTCTGACATAACCTGCAGCCGCAGTTCTTCCATGGTTTCTTCCTGTTCCAAATGCTGCTTGACTTCTTTGAAATAATCATTTGCCACATTAATAGAAGTCAAAATATATGCCAAACTGCTGTCAATTGCCACAGCTTTTGAGTTTTTTCTGATTTCTGTCATCTTTTGATCGATGTATCCGGCAACCTGCATCATATGTTCTTCTGTTTCCGGTCCCATTAATGTAAAGGATTTCCCATCAATCGTAATTTTCACTTTATTATTCACAGCCATTTGCCTCCCCTCTTTCTTTTCGGCAAAACAAAATGAAACTTGTGTTCGATCCGATATATGCTCATTTGTATTCAATCTATTATACCATAAATCACATAGGGAAGAAATCTTTTTTTATAAAAGAACCCCCGCACTGGGAAAACCCAATGCGGGGGTGATATGCACTTTCAGTTATCTGAAATTAGCAGTTTTCTTTTGCATAGTTGAAACCAAGTTCAAATGCTTTTTTGTTGTCGGGGATAAATTTAGCTTTACCACCTTCGAATACATGAGCGAATGTATCGTCCATGCCTTCTACTTTGATTGCGCCTGTTGCGCAAACAACTGCACCCAGCATTACCAGGTTAGCCAGTTTGGATCCGCCGAAAGCGTCTGTTGCGATTCTGTTAGCAGGAACAGAATATACTTTTACGCCTTCTTTAACATCCAGATGATCTGTTGTGCACAGGTCAGCGTTGATAACCAGAGAACCGCCTTCTTTTACAACGTGTGCAAATTTATCCAGGGAAGGCTGGTTCAGAGCTACTACACAGTCAGCGTCTTTTGTGATAACGGGAGAACCGATACCTTCGTCGGAGATGATTACGTTTACGTTAGCAGTACCGCCACGCATTTCGGGACCGTAAGAAGGACACCAAGATACTTCTTTGTTATCCAGCATACCGGAGTAAGCCATGATTTTACCCATCAGCAAAGAGCCCTGGCCACCGAAACCTGCAATGATAGAAGAAAATGTACTCATATTATTTGCCCTCCTCTGCTGTGATGTCTTTGAATACGCCAAGAGGATAGTAAGGGATCATTTTTTCTCTTACGAATTCCATAGCTTTTACGGGTGTCAAGCCCCAGTTTGTAGGGCAGCTGGATACAACTTCGATGAATGTGAAGCCCAGACCCTGTTTCTGAATTTCGAAAGCTTTTTTGATTGCTCTCTTAGCAGCTGTAACCTGTGCAGGTGTGGAAACACTTACTCTTTCGATGTAAGCAGGACCTGTCAGTGTAGCCAGCATTTCGGAAACGCGCAGAGGGTTACCGTTGATTTTAGGATCACGACCAGCTTTAGCTGTTGTAGCTTTCATGCCGGGCAGTGTTGTAGGAGCCATCTGACCGCCTGTCATACCGTAAATACCGTTGTTGATAAAGATTGTTGTGATTTTTTCGCCTCTAGCTGCTGCATGAACGATTTCACAAGTACCGATGGAAGCCAAGTCACCATCGCCCTGATATGTCATAACGATTTTGTCAGGATGTACTCTCTTGATACCTGTTGCTGTTGCGGGAGCACGACCATGTGCACACTGAATAGCGTCAAAGTTGAAGTAGTTGTTTGCAAATACAGCACAACCTACGGGTACGCAAGCGATTGCGTTTTCAACTTCGCCCAGTTCTTCCAGTACTTCTGCTACCAGTCTATGTACGATACCGTGTGCACAACCAGGACAATAATGCAATTTGACATCAGTTAACGCTTTTGTTTTTTCGAATACAACTGCCATTATTTGTCACCTCCCATAACTTCTTTACCGAATGCAACCACTTCGTCAACAGTAGGTACGTTACCGCCTGTTCTGCCGTGGAATGCTACTTTGTTTTTGTCGTTACATGCATAAGCAACGTCGGGAACCATCTGACCCATAGACATTTCTACGTCCAGATATTTTTTGATCTGACCATTCCATTTATCGAAAGCTTTCTGAGGGAAAGGCCACAGTGTTTTAGGTCTAAGCATACCAACTTTGTAACCTTCAGCTCTCAGGTAACCGATAGCTGTTCTTACAACTCTGGATGCTGTACCATAGGAAACGAAAGCATATTCTGCATCATCCAGCAGGTATTCTTCCCAAGCCTGTTCGTTTGCTTCAACTTTTTCATAAACTTCAAAATGTTCATGGTTCCAGTTTTCGCAATCGTCGGGATCGATAACCAAGTTTTTGATGTTGTGTCTTTCGCCTTTGCCTTTACCTGTCAGAGCCCATGTTTTTTCAGGGATACCTTCTCTGCGAACGTAGTTGAATTCTACAGGTTCCATCATCTGACCGATCAGACCGTCTGCCAGAACGATTACAGGGATGCCGTACATATCAGCGATATCGAAAGCTTCCATAACCATGTTAACTGCTTCCTGAACGGATGCGGGTGCCAGTACTACGTTGTGGTAGTCACCGTTTGCGCCGCCTTTAACAGCCATGTTATAGTCAGCCTGACCGGGCTGAATTGTACCCAGACCCGGACCCCCACGCATCATGTTGATGATAACTGCGGGCAGACCTGCGTTAGAGATATAACCGATACCTTCCTGTTTCAGTGCGATACCGGGAGAAGAAGAGCTGGTCAGAACACGTGCGCCTGCTGCTGCTGCGCCATAAACCATGTTAATCGCTGCTACTTCGGATTCTGCCTGAACAAATGTACCGCCTACTTTGGGCAGTTCACTGGATAAATATTCTGGTACTTCGCTCTGAGGAGTGATGGGATAACCGAAGAAATATCTGCAACCCGCCTCAATCGCTGCTTTACCAACTGCTTCGTTGCCTTTCATTAAAACTTTTGCCATTGATGTTCCTCCTCCCTTATTAGTCGAGCTTTTCTACTGTGATTGCGCAGTCAGGGCACATTTTCGCGCAGCTTGTGCAAGCGATACAGTCTTCGCCTACCATTTCTGCGGGATTGTAACCTGCGGGGTTGATTTTTGTTGTCGAAAGAGCCAGTACGTTCTTAGGACAAACAGAAACACAAAGACCGCAACCTTTACAGATCACTTCATCGATTGTTACTCTACCTTTTGCCATTCAAAATACACCTCCATAAATATTTGAATTTACATCCAGGTTTTCCGCATATTAAACTTCATAGGGAACAATTCCCCTGCAAGCCCTTCCGGTACGCCTTCTGTCAAAAGTTCTTCAACATAAGTTACGTACTTTACAGGGACGCCTGTACGTTTGGTTACTTCTCTCAATATCGCATCTCCTTCTACGAGACACTGCGCTGTTGTTTCGCGAACCAGATTTGTGTTATTGATGAAGCCAGTCACTTTCAATCCCGAAGCATACTCCAGATTTTCCATCTGTTCGATCACACCTTCCGGTGTAGAGGTATTGGGACGATATGTATTGACTACCATAAAAAAGTCTGTTTCCTCCGGGTGCAGAAGGGGTTTCATTCTTCCCAGAACCAGGGTGCCAACATCGTTGCCGCCCAAGTCAACCACATACTGGAATTCTTTGTTGGTAACAGGCATTGTCATCGCACCGGAAACAGCAGGCACGTCTGCGCCGGCTCCTTCGATATTGGAAGCGATCACCATGATCCCCTTCTCTTCCAGTTCTGCCTTCTTTTCGCGGGAGCGGAAATAAACATTTACGATATCCAAATCGGCAATGGCTACTTTTCCTTCGGTCTGTTCCCGAAGAGCAGTCACATAATTGACTGCGAATTCTGTTTTGCCACTACCGTAGTGACCTGTGATGATACGGATTCTTTTGTCATTAGAAACCATTTTATCCACCTCTACTTTTCGATAATGCATATAGAATAAATGATATATTTTTTGGTCATTTTTTATAATCTATCAAATCAACTGGGTTAAATGCATAATTTAAATGTTTCATTTTTTCATTCTTTATGCAAATCCACCCGATTTCTTCTGCTTTATGTATACATAATAACACACTTCTTTCCACTTTGCAAGAAATTTAACATTTTTTTTGGGAAGCATTGAAAAAAAAACATAAAACCCGAGAAAAATGCTCTCATTTATAAGGCAATTTCCTATCTATTTTCTTTTTTCATTTGTAAACTATTTATATTTTTTTCAGAAAAGATACATTTTCTTTATATCTTTTGCCACTTTGTCTTACATCTTATCTTGTTTTTATCTTTTTACGATAATAGCCAAAAATGCAGAAAACCTCACCTTTTTTCCATATTCCTACAGAAAAAAAGGTGAGGTTTCAAATTCCCTTTATAAAGTTGTCTTACAATATTGTATTAGATATTATACAGCAATTCTCCATAAGTGGGGAAAGGCCATACATCTTCATCCACCAGCATTTCCAGCGCATCTGCGGGAACACGCAGCGCCTGCATGGCTTCAAAGACGTAGTCACGGCAGAATACAGCCTGAGAACGGCTGCTGCCCTGAAGCAGCTGTGCCTGTTCTGCCACTTCTTCCAGATGTTTCAGTGCCTTATGGAACTGCACAATATTTTCATTGATTTCCTGCAGCAGTTCTTCTGCAACAGAAGTATCTCCGCCTACGGATTTGATAGCTGCCAAGGACTGTGCCACACTGCCTGCATATTTCAGCACAGCGGGACGAATCTGTTTGGAAGCAATGTCGATCATAGTCTTTGCTTCAATATTAATCTGTTTGATATATGCTTCATAATTGATTTCCGCACGGGAGTGGAGTTCCAGACGGCTCAATACATGATGACGTTCAAAGAGGCTGATGGCTTTATCTGTAATCAGCGCAGGAATTGCATCCACAGTGTTGCTGATGTTGGGCAGACCTCTGCGAGCAGCTTCCTGTTTCCATTCTTCGGAATAACCGTTGCCGTCAAAAATAATCCGTTTGTGAGCAATATATGTGTCACGAATCAAATCGTGTACGGCTTCGTTAAAGTCTTCTGCTTTTTCCAGCTGATCTGCAAATTCCTTCAAAGCATCTGCAACGATGGTATTGAATACAAAGTTGGGACCGGAAATAGAGCCGGAAGAAGGCGGCATACGGAATTCAAATTTATTCCCTGTAAATGCCAGAGGAGAAGTTCTGTTTCTGTCTGTAGCATCTCTGTTCAGGTAAGGCAGTGTGTTTACGCCTACGCGCATTTTACCGCCCTGCAAGCTGCTGGTTGCTTCCCCATGTTCAATCTGGTCGAAAATATCCTGGAGCTGATCCCCAAGGAAAATGGAAATGATTGCCGGAGGCGCTTCTGCCGCACCCAGACGATGGTCATTGCCATGGCTGGCAGCAGACACACGCAGGATATCCGCATACTGATCCACACCTTTGATGATAGCTGTCAGGAAAATCAGGAACTGTGCGTTTTCATGAGGTGTCTTACCAGGATCCAGCAGATTCTGTCCGTCATCAGTACCCATGGACCAGTTGTTGTGTTTACCACTGCCGTTTACACCGGCAAAGGGTTTTTCATGGAGCAGACACGCCAAACCATGGTGGCTGGCAATACGTTTCATGGCTTCCATAATCAGCTGGTTATGGTCTGTTGCTGTGTTACAGTCGCTGAAAATAGGCGCCAATTCATGCTGTGCAGGCGCTACTTCATTATGCTGTGTTTTTGCGGAAACACCCAGTTTCCACAGTTCCACATTCAATTCATGCATAAAGCAGGCAATTCTTTCTTTGATGCTGCCGAAATAATGGTCATCCAGTTCCTGCCCTTTGGGAGGCGCCGCACCAAACAATGTTCTGCCTGTAAAGATCAAGTCTTTTCTCTTATTATACAGTTCACGGTCAATGAGGAAATACTCCTGTTCTGCGCCGGCATATACGCTGATCTTTTTGGCTGTTGTGTTGCCAAACAGACGCAAGATACGCATAGCCTGGTTGCTGACTGCTTCCATGGAACGCAGCAGAGGTGTCTTTTTATCCAGCGCTTCCCCTGTGTAGGAGCAAAACGCAGTGGGGATGTATAATGTTACGCCGCCTGCATCCTCACGCAAAAATGCCGGAGAGGTACAGTCCCAAGCGGTATAGCCCCTTGCTTCAAATGTGGCACGCAGTCCCCCGGAAGGGAAAGAAGATGCATCGGATTCCCCTTTGATCAGCTCTTTGCCGGAAAATTCCATAATAGCTCTGCCGTTGACAGGAGGTGCCAAAAAGGAATCATGTTTTTCCGCGGTAATGCCGGTCATGGGCTGGAACCAGTGGGTGTAATGTGTCGCACCACGTTCGATTGCCCAATCTTTCATAGCATTGGCAATGATATCCGCAATGGAAGAATTCAGCATTTCGCCTCGTTCAATGGTCTTTTTCAGTTCTTCATACACGTGTTTTGGCAAGTGATCCCGCATCATGGAATCATTGAATACATTCATGCCAAAAATTTCTGGAATTGATACTTTTTCGTACATACGCCGTTACTTTCTCCTTCCATACAGTTGTATTTCCTTATAAGCATGATAGTTACATTATACAAATCTGGTTTTCATTTTGCAACGATTTTACTTTTACTTCGTAAAAAACAGCGAAACCATCACCTTTTTTCCATTCCACTTCCATTTTTTCGTGATTTTTCCAATGTACCCTTTCCTTTTTTGCATAAAAAAATAAGAACAGCATGGTTTTCAGCCACACTGTTCTCACTCTTCTTACACAGTTTTTCAGCCTCCGATCAGGAAATCCAGAATATTTTCTCCTGTGGATGTTTCTGCCCGATAGATTTCCGTATATCCGCATTTTTCACAGCTGATAGTAATGAATTTTTTATTTTGAATATCGAATAATTTTGCCATGGTGCCGCCAGTAGCCTGGAACTGGTCCTGCACAAATTCATGACATCCGCATTTTGGACAAACAAACTGCATTTTTTCCATGTCTGCTCCCCCTTTTCTTCTATTTTTGTTTATCATACAAAAAACAATTCAAAAGCACAATAACCTTTTCCTTATCTTAAGAAATTTGTCATGCTTCTGAAAAAATTTCTTTTCCCATATTTTCCTCTTGAACAAGAACATATGTTCGTATATAATAAAGATAATAAGACTGGAGGGATTGCCATGAAGCTTTTGAATAAACAAATTGATATGATTTCTTGGACATCGAAAGAAGGTGTTGTCACACCTGTACGCTTTCGCATAGAAGAAGATGGGAAATCCATTGTCATTCGCATCGGACGAATTTTGCAAACCGAAAAAAATATGTTTGGCGGCACTCCCACCCTTTCTTTCCGCTGCGCCAGCCATATCTGCGGACAAGAGCACATTTACGAAGTCACTTATAACAGCGGCAGTCAGAAATGGCTCTTAAAAAAATATTGAACATCGTAAATAAAAAAGCACGAAGATTCCTATAAACCATGGAAACTCGTGCTTTTATGTTTGTAATGAATTGCAATGATTTTCTTAGCAGATAAATTCTTTTGCGGAAATATAGTCATCCCCCAATTCTGCCAATTCCACAGGGAACGCATCTCCCTGACATAATTTCTGTAAAAAGATTTCCATTTCCTCCTGTCTGTCAGACAGTCCAGAAACTTCTTCCCGTTCCAGCACTTGTCCACCACTGATCTTATCAATGGCAACACCGTACACATTTTCCCCCTTGGGAACGGGATGTACCAGCAAGAAATACTGCAATGTAAACTTGTGATTCTTTTCATCTGCAATCTGTTTTTCCCATAACATGCGCCGTTCCATTTTCCTCGCCCCTTCCACAATGATTCTTTAACAGAATTATAGAAATCATTATGCAAAAAAGCCATAAAAATTCCGTTAATAATACGGATTATCACACTCTTTACGCTTTCTTTATATCTCAGGAAAATAAAAGCAGCTTATCCTCCGCCTGTAAATTAGATCCACCTTGATTTTTTGCCTCTTGATTTCGATAAGGCGCCATTCGATAAGACTGACCATAGCGCATACGGAAGTATTCTGCCAATATAGCAATAAACTGACCATTTGTTGGCTTTTCTATCATATGATAGCCAGATATTTCAAAATACACCTGTCTGCCGTTTTTCTTCCATGCACTCTCTACTGCATGACGGATTGCTCGTTCCACTTTGCTGGCAGAAGTATGATACATCCGTGCAATATCAGGATACAGTCCTTTGGTGATGCCAACCATCACTTCGGCATCCTCTACTGCCATCATCACTGCCTGTCGGATGAAATGATATCCTTTGATGCTGGCAGGTACCCCCATACGGCTGAGCACAGAAGAAATTTCAGCTTCCAATCCAGACACCTGATGGTGTTCTGGAACAGGTTCTTCTCGTTGTACTGTCCAAATCTTTTCTTTGCCCTCATAAGAACGAATCGGTTCTGTCAATTGATGGATTCGTTCCAGCAGCAATTCTCCCTGTATGGGTTTTGCCATATAATAATCTGCACCCATAGCAACTGCTCGGCGTACCACTGTATCGCTGTCGATCGCAGAAATCATAATGCACACACACTCTTTTTTCTGCGCCTTCATCTGTTCCAGCACCCAGACACCATCTTTTTCCCCCAAAATGACATCCATCAGCAGCACATCCGGCGCGCTTTCCTGCACCATCTGAAATACCGCCGGACCATTATCAGCCATGCCTACAACTACCATATCGCCGCGCCGCTCCAGACAAAGCTTCAGCTTCTGCAGATAGAACAGATCTCGATCTGCAATGACTACCCGTATTTTATTTCTCACTTGCATCAAAATAAAAACCCCCATCTATCCTTTTGTTTTTTTCGGAAACTTCCCCTTGCGTAAGCCTATTATAATGCGGGTATGTGCTTCCATCCATATACGCCTGCCAAATTGCTGTTTCCTGTTCATTTTTAGCAAAGGACATAGAAAAAATGTTATTCAGGCAAAAAACATGACATTTCATGACGCAATCCACAGGTTTTCCACCTGCAATGTACTCTCGTGAAAAATCATAACCACGCCTAAAAGACGTGGTTTGCACTAGCCCTATAAGGGCTTATTAAGAGCCAGCGCCTAAATGACGCTGGCTTTCACTTCGTTCAAGCCTTGGTGGTATGATTATCTGCTACCCTTAAAAGGGTCTTCATACTCTTTTGTATTCAACTTATCTTCAATTTGATCTTGTTTTTCCTGTTCTCTGATATATTTTTGAATCGTTGCTGTATTTAAACCGACTGTACTTACATAATATCCTGTTGCCCAGAAATTCCTATTTCCGAATTTATACTTCAGATTTGCATGACGATTGAATATCATCATTGCACTTTTTCCTTTTAAGTATCCCATAAAT
>NZ_FRAH01000090.1 GCF_900142265.1 Anaerotignum lactatifermentans DSM 14214
CGGTAATCATCATTGTCAGAACGCTCAGATTTTTCATATCCGAGATGATCCTCCATTTCTGCTTCCATCATTTCTTTGATGGTTCCGCCCAGAAGGTCTTTTAGAGCTTCCTGAATATCCTCAGCTGTCTGAATATCGTATTCTTCCATGAGCTGATGAATAATGTTTCGTTTTCCCTCTGTCATTTGTACCCGATGTATGGGTTTCTTCTGTTTTGCCATAATAAAAGGTCCTCCTATGATTTAAATTTTACCATAGAAGAACCTCTTCAATTACATATTTACAGAAAAAGTTTCACACTGCCTTATAAATTGTGTCCACTTTATTGACTATAGTCCATGCATTTGTTTCTAAGTAAACAGACATTTTTCCTCCTTATAAACAATTGTATCATTATAATTGCATTCAAAAATTCACTTTGTCTTACTTTTAACTTTTTCATCAGGAACTATTCAATCATACAAATCAAACAAATCTACTCTCCATGTTCAATCCTCTTTTTCCATTTAGGATCTCTTGGTATATCTCCTTTCCGCTAGAATACCTCCTTTTTTAATTCCGCCAATTCAATACTTTTTCGGCACCTCTTTCAAGAGTATCAGAATAATTCTCATCTTCCATCATCTTTTTTTTGAGACTATTTTCTATTTCATCATTAACAATAAACTCACCATTAGATACATTTGGTAATCCTTCTTTAACAATTTTTTGAAGAATCACGTCATTTAATTCTTTTTCTTCACTATTCCCAATCAAATATACTGCATAAAGAAATACAATTGATTTCTTATCACTTGCATTGGGATTTAATTTTATCTTTTCATGCCCCTCATAAAAAGTTTCATGCACAAATCGTTTTATTGATTTCTTATGCAGAGTTGACGCTTGAGTTATATTTTTTAACTGGCTAAAAAATATTTTATTAACTCTAAAATTTGGTCCAGTTGCATCGTCATTAGTTGCTGAAAGGAATCCAATCAAATTAAACAACAATACATATATCTCCAAATTTTGTAGAGAAATCTTTTTTTTAGGTGCCATTACTTTTTTGCCATCGATTATTATATCAGTACACACAAAATTATCTAAATTTAACACTTCATCTAACTTTTGTTGAGCCTCGCTAACTGACTGATGAACAATCTCCTTCCTTGAAGAATCAGTTCTTAACTCTGTATATAGGAAGTTATACATACAAATGCTTGGCTTCTTCTGCGTAACAATAACCTTATATATGAGTAATCCAAATAACGAAATAATTACATCTATTTCACCATCTTCTTTTTCAAAAGCAACTAGTGTATGGCTCCCCAAATTAACCACTTGATCAATCATATTATAAATCTTTTCCTCTTGAATTATGCTAACTGGGTTTGTCCCTTTACCAGTTGTAATAAACTCAACTATATTGCTAAATTCAGAATAATAGCCGGAAATATTATTTTTAGAACAATACCATTCAAAAGCAATTTTTGAAAGCATTCTATACATAGATGTATCAAAGAAAATCTTATTATTGATTCTGACTGTCTTTTCAATTTCTATTGTGTTAATATCTAATGGCTGAACTTTACTTTCATCTTTTGCGATTTTAACCGCTTTATCATAAGAGCTAATCATATGTTTATTATCCGATGATTTAATCACTTTCCCATTAAAAATTTCTTTATCTCCATGAAGTTTTAAATTGTACTCTATTCCTTCAATAGTCACAACAGCTTCATACGCCGCGTACCTTTTTGCTTTACTGGATTTAATATCAAGTTCATTAGTGATAAATCCCAATGCATCTATGACCTTACTTTCAAACATATCGCTAAATTTATTGTTATGCTCAATTCTACAAACATTTTTGTTTAAAATACGCGCATTAGTAAGTGCATCAGGGATTATATCAGATTCAGATAAATCGTAGTTCTTTCCGCAATAAATGCATTTATTTTCCAACTCTATTTCTTCCTCCATAATATTTATTATACTGTCAAATCTACATTTATTAGGATCTATAATTAAAAAAGTCTATTTCCCAAAAGTTTTTCTAATTAAATAAATTTACTTATTTAACTATAATCTCAATACAATATAACTTAATAAAATATGTTTAATAATTATTTTGTCATTAAAAGACGTTTGAAATTTTGAAATACAATAGTAGTTAATTCTGGCTCATTTAATTTATTAGAAATAATCTCATATTCTTTTCTTAGAAGTTCAGGCTTGTATTTTTTTCCATTAACCCTCGAATAAGGACCATCACTTTCAATTAAAATTTTATCTCTCGGAATTTGTTTCACTATTTTCAAATTCGATAAAACCATATTAGCATTTATAGAAAAATAGCATCCTAATTCCAAAAACATTTTAAGTTCTGATTCAGATCCACTAAACCAATGTATAATAATTCGGTTAGGCATATATTTTTCTAAAATTTTAATTGCTTCGGCTTCTGCCTTTCTTACATGAATTGACATTAACTTATTTAACACAGCACACTTATCTACAATTCTTTCAAAATAAATCATTTGTCGTTCTTTCGGCAAACATTTCTTTTGGGAAAAGTCTAATCCAATTTCACCTACATAATCCACAGATGGTAATAACCATAAAAAATCATCCATATCTTTGTCTGTTAACCCAAAGTTCAGTGGATGAAACCCCATAGCAAATCTAACATACTTTCCTTCTGAGTAAAGTTTATTGCAGCTTATAAATACACCTGGTGAGTTCGTCATACATAGCGTATATATATTTTTTTGATTTAAATATTCAAAAATTTCTTTATGGTTTTTATACATATCCAAATGAAAATGTGTATCAATTAATTTCGTCATCCTAAACTCCTAAAATTTTATACAGACTCTTATCTCGCAAGAATAATTCACATAGGTCATTAATAGTTAATCTATATAATCTTACATATTTTTCAATTTCTTCTGTATGTAAATTACCAGCATGCCTTATTTTTCTTTTTAATTCCCCATCACTCATTTTTTTTGATTCATAAACAGCATTTAATACAGCAACTAAATCATTTATTTTTTCTGTTTCTTCATACTTAATTAGAAAGTCCAATCCTGTAGTAGCATAAGTATATTCATTAGTAGCATTTTCAACATCAAGTAAAGAGCTCTTTCTAATTAAACATGGATAACAATATCCACAATTTATTGGATAATATGTACTTCCTTTTTCATTCCATCTAGCTATACAAGGATGAGAACAAGAAATTGTTTCAGAATAAAATTGTTTAAATATTTTTGTATCTTTAACACTGGAAACTATTTCTCGCTTCGTCAAATAAGCAAAGAAATTAATAACTTTATTTTTTATACCAACTAAAAAAAGTATTTCTTTAAACATTCTTAAAAAGTGTGGGTGAGTTGTTCTTGTACTACAAGTGCCAATTCGACTTTGTGTCAAAGGTAAATTTAATCCTATAAACCCGTTTTCAGGTATGTATACAGGTGTCGTTTCTCCAATTATTCCAGCTATAGAAAGTGCAGTACAGATAAACAAAAGTGAACGTCCACGTGATGTATTTTCAGATTTTTTTAGATAGCTTCCATCTTTTTTTCTTGGTGCTCTTGAATTTGCAGAGAAACTAATAAATTCCATATATTGGCCTGAATATTCTTGCTTAAATCCAGTTACGAATTTTGACTGTTTTTCTCTAAGCTTAGGATATTCATTGTGACCAACAAAACATGGAGATTTTCCTTCTTGAAGTAATTTTATTGCACCACAAAAAGAATCTAATCCTCCTGAAAATAAACTAACACAATCGCAGTTTTTTACATTAATATGCTTTCTATTTTTATTTTTCCTATAACTAAATACTTTATCAGTTTTTCTGAAACTAATCTTCCAATGATCACCTGTTAAAAATCCAAGTAAGCTTTCCCATTTTTTTACTGTATTATTCCATTTTTCATACTCAATTACAGGAATAGAAATACTAATTTCTCTTGTCCAACAATCACGAAATATCCTTCTACTAACTCTCTTGTCTGCAGCAAATATACTTAATCCAATAATGAATAAATCTTCATAAATTGGCTCAATTATCATTTGATCCATATGATACCATATTGTTGTTATATTAGAATATATTGTACTATATTTTTCTCTATTAATTGTAAAGATATAAGAATCTTCCCAATTTCCAGTTGGTTCTAAATCACTTTCTTTTTGAATCCATAAATTCATATTTAATCACCATTTTCATAAAAATCCAAAAATAATTCTAATGCTTCTTTCAATGCAAATTCAACATAATCATCTGTTTTTAAATTTTCAAAACTAATATATTTTAATTTATCTTTAAACTCAAAATGTATTTTATTGGAAATATATTCTTGCATCTTTGCCAAAATTTCTTTTGCCTCAACTATGGTTCTTCCTCTTGCAATTTTTTCTGAATATCTAAATTCAAAACTAAATTTTATATATTCAGCTAAAACCTCAATTAAAAAAGCTTCTGTGGATATATTATTTATATCAGCGATGTTCTCGATTTTTAAATTCGAAAAAGCCTCTCCTATAGCTTGAGCTGCTAAATAATCCTCTACAGTATTTCCATTGTTAGTAAAGTGATTAAGTAATGCATCCAATACTTCACCTGGCTCTTTATCAATTAAATCTAATCTATCTATTTGCTGAAGAGCATTATTTAGACCTATAGAACTAGCATTATTTATAAATGATAATATTTTTCCTGTAGCACTTATAAATGAAGCTGATGATGAAATATCCTGCTTCATTGCTTCAGCAAACCTACTTGCTGCTTTGATTTTAGAATCATTATCCCCATTTTTTATAAAACCTGTAACTGCTCTCTTTGATTTTGACCAATGTATTGTTGTTGGAGCAATATAACCTTTTGAAGTACCCATTATCTTTTTCTCCTAATTTGTTTTGATGCCTCTTATTCTATCATACAGATTTTCTTTAAGTTTATTTTGTTTTACAAAAGACTCTAATATCAGTGATATAGAATCTTTTGAAATATTATACATTTTCATCCATACCGGTAAATCTGACACAGTTATTTCAAAGACCCCCTGTTTTAAAGCACTTTCGATATCTTCTCTATATTGCGGAAATTCTTCATATATACTTCCATATATGTATGACTTTATATCCCCAGTTCTAATTTTTTTAATGATTATGTTCAGAATCTCAGTAATTTCATTTTCAGGCAACTCGTTTATTCTTTTCAGTATTATTGGAACAGTTCCCTGAGATGAATTTCCTAATTCTTCTAACAGTTTCCTGCCTTGTTCTGAAAGTTTTAAATTTGTATCAACTGATGAACCTAATATCTCCCTCGTAAGATAAAAGTATTTATTTAAAGACATTTTTTCAAGTTCAACAGGATTACAATTTACCCATTTGATTATTTTAGGAGTATACCATTTTAAGTACTTGTTACTGTCTTTTTCTTGCTCAGTTCCTTCTCGCATTTCACGGAACCTTTTGTTTTCTGTATCGAATTCTTTATTCCATTCATTCAATTCATAAAATAGAGTATGGTCTAATTTATATAAAACCAAAAGTTTTGCTAATACTTTAGGATCAATTTCTCCAGGATAATATATCTCCGCTAATCTATTTTTGGTAACAAAAGTATTCAAAAATCTTTTTGCTTGACGCGGATTACCGTTAAGTGTTGTAGCAACAATATCTCGGATTCCAATTACAACATCCAACATTTTATCGAAATTTTCTCTTTCATTTATTTCGATATGATTAGTTTCTAATATTTCTTCAAATGATTCTATACTAATTACATCCTCAGAAATAAGAAGCTTTTTCTTTTGAATTTGTTCAATAAATTTACTAAAATCATCTAATTTAAGAAATTTTTGATATACAAGGATCGTAAGATAGTTTTGAATATCTTTTTCGGATAATTCAGGAACTGTTATTGGCAATTGAATCAGTTTTTCAATATATTCCTTATCTAACTCAAATTTGAAGCCTTCCATTTGTGGATATTTTTTCTTTATAGAGTATTGAATTACATTTTCATCAGCTGCAATAATAAATGTAACTTTGTTAACTGATAAAAATAATTTAATTGCTTCAAGGATTTCAATTATATGTTCTGGTTGACATCTATCCAAATCATCTAGAAGTACTACTATCCTATAATATTTTGTTAATTCTATTTGTTTCTCAAATTCTGCACGAAACATTCTTATATTGTTTACCACAGAATTTTCATTTAATATAGTGTCGTCTTGCAAATACTCTTCTCTCGCATACTGTATTTTTTCAGAAATACTTCGTAATGTATTACCGATATCTTTTACATCATTTGGCAATGTTAAAAGTAAGGGTAATGGTGTGCCTGATACGATACTTGCAACTGCGGGCACAGCATATGGTATGATTTTGGTTCCTAATTTAAAATAATCAATTCTTTTAATCAACTTTTTAAATCCATTTTTAATATTGCTATCAGCTATTTGTTCTTCAATTTCCTTAAGCAAAGTTTCCATTATTGCAATTTTAGTATCTTCATATCCTTCGAACATCCAAGCATTAATGTTTATACACAATACTGTTTCTGTCTCTTCATATTCCTTTTCGATTAATTTTAAAAGAGTTGATTTTCCAGCTCCCCAAATACCAAAGACACCTATTGTTAATGGATCTTTGCCCAATGAAACAGCATCTTCTGAAATTATATCTGCATAAGGTTTATAGAATAGAAGATCAATATCCGATGCATTATCTGTCCACATATTTATACCTCCAAAACTTAAATTACAATTTATATCAATGTTTTTGGGAAATTACAAATGAAACTCTTAATTATGGTAGTTAAGTTTCTATTTTTAAAAATTCTAAATATCGTTGCTACTAAAATTAGCAACGATAATATTAGTAAAATTTCTAATTTATATTTTTGCCTATTAAACTAAATTAAATTAATTATACCACAATAAATGACTATTTTCCATTACATCACAATACTTTTGAACAATAAATCATATTTTATCAAAGAGAAATCTGTATATTTTATCACAATAACAGAGCAACCTAATGATATCTACAATTTCTATTCATTAAATTTATATCATGCTAGTCACAAATCGTGATTTTATATATATTTTTAATTTGTTTACATATATCAATGATATAAATACAATCTTTCACTTTTTATCTTTTATAGCAATATTTTTTGTCGCAATCTAGGTACTATTATTTTTCACATCAAAAAATAACAGCAAAATATTCTCGTTATGAAATTAGTACCTATAAAATTTATTTTCCAATGAAAACAAAAAATTCTGGAACAATACACCTATCATTCCAGAATTTTTTCTTTGCACTTCTTTATGGTATCTTTTTATTTTTAACCCAACTACTTACTATGAGGATTTTATATAACTAACTCACTTCAAATAATAACGTTTGCTTATCCCTCTTCCAGAACACTGAATCAGTCCCTGTTCCAGCATCTGCCGTGCGATTAAATAAGCACGTGTACGTTTAACATTCAACAATTCCTGTAGTTCTTCCTCGCTGATCTCCCCATATTCAGAAAGATACCCCAATACAACTTTCATCTGTGGCGTAATAGCAGGGGCAGCATTTTTTTCCTTGATGGAAACATTATCTATTGTATTCACATAATTGGTATTAGGCAGTATCAATTTAAAAGCATTTGGTGTAACTTCAATCCTTGGCTGTACGGAATGATTTTCATAAAGCTTAAAAATTCTACGAATACCTGTCCCATATGACTCAATCAACTTTAACCTATGAAATATTTCTGCTAGCTTCCGATTCCGAGGCTGGGATATTCCACTGCGGATATCTTCCACAGATAAACCAGGCAGCAGACCACCAATAGAAATGAATTCCATAGCTGCATCATTGACATTGATAATAATGCTTCCACTAAAACTGTAATCTCGATGCACCATTGCATTGAGTAGTGCTTCACGCAAAGCTTCTTCCGGATAATCTTTCTTTTCAACACGGTTCAATCCTTGGAATGTTGCTGACGTCCGATTGCACAGCAAGAGATATGAATAGGCATCATCTAATTGACGGAAAATAGAACCTCCAAACTCCTTAGCATCTTTGAAGATCGTTCTATCCTCATCAGCAAAAACAGCAACTTTAATCGTATGCTGACATTGATCCGAAAGTAAAAGTGCCAAATTAGTATAATGGTCATCATGTAAATTACGTAACCCAAGTGCAATAAATTTATCCTCGGTAAAGTCAACATTATATCGAACAAAAGCCTTTTCTGCGTCATTAAAAGTCAGCTCTTGTTCCATAGTACGCATATCTTCAAATTGATCGCCGTCAGTATCTTTTATCATTTTACGAATTAATTCCGGAGAAGCGGGTGCGCTGGTTGCACCTTGCCGCACATATACTCCATTTGGCTTTAATCCCTTAGATTTTAGATAGTATGGCTTATAACTTCCCTCTCCCACTTCAATACGGATTACCCTGTCCTCCTGCAATACATAACGAACAAACATGGTAACATCTGGCTGAATTGCATCCCGTATTCCATTGGTAAGCCGTGTATAGCTTTCATCTATATTTTCAAGCCCTACCACATTACCTTGATCATCGATTCCTATATAAATCATACCGCCATCTGTATTTGCAAATGCAATAACTTCCTTATAAATTTCATCTGATAATTTTGCTTTGAATTCAATATTTTCATTTTCGAATAACATAGCAAGTCCTCCTCTTGAGATTTCTACTTACCATTATATCCATTTATTCACTTTTTTCAATCCTTAAAGTGAATATTCACTCCCTATAGTGAACGTGTATTCGTAAATGAAATCTGCACCAAAAGATATCCTCTATCATCGTTTTTTATATTTGCCACAAGCCAGTTTCTTGATTCAACAACGGTCACTTATTTTGATATTTTGAATGGTTTCTTCCAAAATTTCCGATATTTCCTTCTTGCCATCAACATATTCCTTTACCAGTTGCATCGTTTCTTCTGTGGGTGGTTTACCTGTTGAAACAGCGATTGCATAAGCATCCTGCACTATTTTTTCACGTTCTACCTTAGTGGTTTCTTTAATCGAATATTTCTTTTTTTCGTTCGACACAAGCATTCCCCATTTCTATATCTTGACTTCTGCAACATCTTGCTCTAAAACCTCTATCCTCTAATCCTCATGATATAACATTCCCTGCGATATCAATTATATTGTCATTTTATCATATTTTCCTTGTTTACTTAAAACTCCCCTATTTATCATTTTCTTTCCAAGCTTCTACGATAACAATCCCCGTCTTAAATACAACCTCTATCTGAAAAGCATTGATCACATTGATATTTCGAATCAGTTTTCTGACCAACTGCTCATTATATTCGTTTAGCAAATATGTTCTTTTCCCAATGAGATCCTGAATTTCTCTTAGCCTTACTTTGCCTTGTTCCAGTTGTTCTTCTATGATATGTATCTCCATTTTTTCATAGTCTTCCAAATTGTCAGCAATATTACTGTAAATCAATTCAAAGGAAGACAGGTTTGAATTTTTTTCCTGTGTATGCTTCGATTTTTTCTCTAGTCTTATATTGAATGGCTCTTTAACCTCACTCACTTCTATCTGTATTTGATCTGCCATACGATTTATAGCTTTTAATATAATTCCATGAATCAGTTCTTCTTCAAGAGTTGGGGAATGACGACAGTAGCGACTCCCATTTCGCAGCCTATTTTCGCAACGCCATACAGCCTTTTCTTTTCCACTTTTTCTTCTGATCTGTCTGCGATACTCGCTGCCGCATTCCCCACAAATCAAGATTTTAGACAGCGCAAATTTTCCAGAATATCTTCCTTCTAATTCTTCCGCGCCTCCTAACATACTTTTTTTTCTTCAGGCATGCCCTTCTTTTCCTTTCCTGCTGTACCAGATAATATAATTCTTTAGAAATGATCGGCTCATGAAGGTTCTGCACATAATACTGAGGCAATTCGCCTTTATTCTTTCTTCTCTCTTTCAACAAATAGTCTACCGTAAATGTCTTTTGTGCAATAGCGTCACCAATATACTTTTCATTCGTCAGTATCACTCGAATAGAGGAACCATTCCACCTAGTATTTCCGCGTATAGTTCTTACTCTCATTTTGGTGAGCAAGTCCGCAATGTCATTCAGACTTTGTCCTTCCAAATATTTTTTATATATCATCCGAACAATTTCTGCTTCTTCTGGAATGATATGAAGATGGTTGTCTATCCCTTTTTCATACCCAAAGACTCTTTGGATCTATATTAAAAAAGTGGACACATAAAGTAACTATCTATTACAATAAAGTAGACACCAAAAGGAGGTATTTACATGTCAACAAACAGCAAAGGTATTCGCTATGACGAAGACTTCAATAGAACACTCGTAAATCTATATCAATCTGGTGGCAAAACACAAACTGCCCTTTGTAAAGAATACGGAGTTTCTCAGACTGCTCTCACTCGCTGGATCAAACAATACGCAACTGTTGAAACAGATGATGGTGAAGTCATGACTGCCAAACAAGTCAAAGAGCTTCAAAGACGCCTCGCTCAACTTGAAGAAGAAAACCTCATACTAAAAAAAGCGATTGCCATCTTCACGCCACACTCAGACAACGATTAGAAGCGGTTCATAAACTTAGATTTCAACATAACCTGAAAACTCTCTGCCGTGTCTTAGGTATCAACCGTAGCACCTACTATAAACATTTCAATTCAGCACCAGCTGACAGAACCGAAGAAAATCAAG
>NZ_FRAH01000083.1 GCF_900142265.1 Anaerotignum lactatifermentans DSM 14214
TACCAAGAGATGGATATGATCTGGCATCATATGACCTTCAATAATTTCTACACCTTTCCATTTACACAAATCTTTAATTATTTTTTGAATATCCGCTCTCAATTCATAATAAATTATTTTTCTTCTATACTTTGGTGTAAATACGATATGATACTTGCATACCCATTTTGTGTGTGCTAAACTGTTTGCCATAAAAGCATCGTCCTTTCTTATGTAAAATATTTAGGCTTGAACACCCTTATTTTACAACAAGGACGATGCTTTTTGCTTAAGCTTTAATCTCACCCGCAGAGCGGGCGGTTGTTAAAGGCTGCTTTGCAGTCTTCAGCACTAAAGTAATAAAAGAAAAACCTCCAAAGACTGTTATTTCTTTGGAGGTTTCATATTTCTGATGCTTTCTGTAATTCCATCAATATCAGTTAAATGCAGGGCCGCCGCCTTCTGTCAGGCAGCCTTCTGTTGTCTGTTCGGGAATCTGTTCCACAGGTGCCTGCTGAGGTTCAGATGCAGCGGGTGCACTCTGCTGTGCGGGCTGTGCAGGTGCTTCCTGCTGTACTTCTTCTACGGGAGCAGGTTCACTTGCCACTTCTTCCTGAGATTCTGCGTCTTTCTGTGCTTTCGAAGCAACTTCCTGTTCCTTTGTGGATACAGTATCACCAGATGCTTTGCTGGTGTATTTCGCAAAAACAACATCATCTTCCAGACACAGTTCCACATTCTGGTCAATATCATCCATTCCCAGAGAACTCAGTTCATAAACTGTGCCATCTGCCAATGTAATCTGTACCTGATATACCACATTCAGAGCAATATCTTTTTCCCCTACGCCTTCTGTTTCACCTGCTTCTTCCGGCATATAGAACCATTCTGCTGTTTCACCATTTTTCAGAACAGCATCGCTTGCCAGCATATTGGCAGGATATGCTTCCTCATCGGAAGTTTTTACGGAAATACCTGTCACATCCTGACCAATGCTGTTTTTCAGCAGAATGTCATAAGCCCCTTCCGCTTCTGTACCGATGACCTGATACTGCGGTTCGGTAGTAGCTGTTTCTGCTTCTTCCTGTCCGCAGCCAGCCACTGCCATACACATTGCTGCCGCAAGAACAAGTCCCCATACTCTTTTTGCTTTCATTTCATTACCTCCCTAAAGATTCCATGTGATTTCTTTACTGCAAACGATAAAGGGCTGGCTACCATTTACCGCAATTACATTCAGCTGTATGTTTCCTTCCGGCACACTGCCGCCTTTCAAATATAGATGAAAACCATTGGCTTCCCCATCTTCTGTTTCTGCATAAAAAGTTTCGTATGTTTTGGTTTCCATGGTGTTTTCATCTCTCACAGAAACATAAATCTGTGTGTCTGGCTGCACATATTTTTCATCTAAAGTGCCTTTGATTTCCAGAAAAGAACCTGCTTTTTCCGCAGTCATTTCTGTGTTTGTCTGCGCTTGAGGTGCAATCATATTTTCCACCTCAGGGCATTCCACAATGGGCATATCTGTGATGAAATCATCCAGATTTCGTTCTACTTTTTCAATGACCACTACATCCGGCTGGTACTGCTCCACCTGCAGCAGATTATACGGCACCAATCTGGAAAAATAACCTTTTTCAAATTCTCCTGCCACAAAGGGAAGAAGGCTTTCCCCGAAGGAATCTCGATACATCAAAATACTGCCTGTTGCGTCAGGACTTTCCGTTTCAATCCAAGAATCCATATTGTCCTTTACTTCATTGACATAGACAAAATCGGATGCAGTATCATAGAAATAATCGTCCTCTTTCTGCACCGCTTTTGGAAAAAGCATCTCATCCAAATCGCCGCTATGGACTTTTTCCACATCAAAGGGCACATTCAGATAAGTTTCGTAATCTTTTCCCACCTGCTCCATGAGGTTTCTATATGCCAGTAATGCCCCCTGATTGTTCCAATGGGAATCCCGCTGGAAATACAGAACTTCCTCTTTTTCCTGAAAGGCTCCATACAGATCAATGTAAGAAATGCCTTCCTGCTGAAAGCGTTCTGTCAACATTTTCAGATTGCTTCCATCCCATTTTTGATAATAATAAGGCATGTTCTCATCATACAAGCTGTTTTTGTTAGGCGGCACCATAAGATAAAAGGCACTGCCCTGCTGCTGCACATAGTTCTGGATGAGTTTCAGATTATGAAGGATGGCGTTCATTTCTCTTTCCGAAAACAAATTGGTCCCCTGATAATCGGCTGTGGTTCCACTGAAATACAGCCAATCATTTTTTCCCAGAACCACCTGATCTGTTGCACTGCTTTGGATTACATTCTTTCGCAGCAGAGCGTTTGCCGTAACCCAATACTGCCGCAAAGCGAAATGATCCTCAAAATAAGCTCCCATTTCACTTAGATACTCTTGATTCCATCCTTCCTCGGTTTTCAGCGAAGGAAAGGAAGCCAATTCTGTATTTTCGGTAGTTTCGTCGCTTCTCCAAAACAACATGCCTGCAAAGGGAAAAACCAAGAACGCCCATACGGCTATGATAAATATCAAATATTTCTTATGTTTCATTTTGCAAAGCCCCTAAAATCTAAAATAAATAAATGGATTATATGTTCCGCTGGACAAACTCAGCATACACAGAATCAGCAATACAAAACTTGCTATATAACTGAAGTATACCGCCGGTTTCCTTAAATTCTCCCTTGCCAAACAAGCTTCAGCAGCTTTTGGAATCAATGGCGCACTGCCAAACACTGCCACCACCAATGTCACAAGGAATATGGGTGTTAACTGCTCCCATACCACTGCCATCTGTACAGAGGAAAATTCCCAACCGCTAAACATAGTGCCGATCATGAACATTCCCTGTCCAAAAGTATCCGCGCGGAACATGACAAAGCCCACACACACAACAAGTAATGCGTAAATATGCGCCAGAACCTTCGGCAGTTTTTTCACGGGACACACCTGTTCAAAGAGAAGGAATACCCCATGCCATAAGCCCCAGAACACAAAAGTCCAGTTTGCACCATGCCACAAGCCCGTTGAGAAAAACACAATCATTTTGTTCAGGCAAGTACGCGCCTTTCCTTTCCGATTGCCACCCAAAGGGATATACAGATACTCCTTGAACCATGTGGACAAAGAAATGTGCCATCTTCTCCAGAATTCCTGAATATTGGAAGAAATGTAAGGATAGCGGAAGTTTTCCAGAAAACGGAACCCAAACATATGCCCCAAGCCGATTGCCATATCGCTGTAGCCGCTGAAATCGAAATAAATTTGCAGCATATACGCAATGGCTGCAATCCATGCGGAAAGAATGTTCAATTCTCCGGCACCAGCAGCAAACAACGCATCTGCTGTGACCGCCATGGTGTTGGAAATCAGGACTTTTTTGGAAAGACCTATGATAAATCTTCTGAGACCTTCCGCAATTTCTTTCACATCTGTATTTCGGTTGTCGATCTGTTCCTGTATGTCATGATACTTTACAATGGGTCCGGCAATGAGCTGCGGGAAAAAGGAAATATAGAGCATCACATTCCAAAGATTCTTCTGCGGCTCCACTTCTCTGCGATAAACGTCAATGACATAGGATAATGCCTGAAAGGTAAAGAAAGAAATACCAATGGGCAAAGCTAAGCCAGCCAAAGGAATTTCACTACCGCAAAGCTGATTGACAGTCTGTACCATCATGTCCAGATACTTGAACACCACCAGAAGCCCAATATTGATAATCACCGCAATGGCAAGAATCCATTGCCGTTTCTTTTTATTTTCCGTTCCCAGCAGTCTGCCAAAAATATAATTTATGATGATGCTGGCAATCATCAGCAGTACATAAACCGGTTCACCATAAGCATAAAACAGCAGACTGACTATAATAAGCAATACATTTCTGATACGCAGCGTCGGAAGCAGATAATAAAGTGCCAGTACCACCGGCAAAAAAATACATAAAAATGTCAGTGAACTAAATACCATATCTTTCTGCCCTACCTATCGCACGTATTTGATGACAGGACTATTTGCCGGCTGCATATAGAAATTATATCTAGGCACTTCATCCTGCATATCCGGGTCACAGATATATGTCCCGCCGTCTTTGGTGATTTCCACCCAGCCATGTGGGCCATAACCGCCTGCTGCCATAGCAACTTTGCCCTCTACATATTTTGCATCATATCCCAAACCTTTGGCAAGCTGATAAAACGCACCAGCATAGCAGAAGCAGTTGCCCTGGTGGTTTTCAAATGCCAATACTGCATACCACTGATCCGCTGTATAGCCTTCCTTTGGTTCTACGGGAATGGGCAATTTTTTATAAGAAACGTTATCTACGACCCATTTGTAGCACGCATACAAATCATGACCTACCTGATCGTATACTTCATTAACATGGTTGCTGATACGAATCTGCGCTTCGCTGCCCTCAATGGTGCCGGACTGTGTGCCAGCAGGAATCCGCAAACCATTTGCCAATGTCACATATGCCTGCGCCTGATACAATCCAAAATGCAATTTATGATTGATGACATTTCCTTTGACTGTATAAACCCCATTTCCCTGTGCAACGGCAGGATACCAGTAAATATCCCCTTGATTACTGTCACGCCAGAGCGCCACTTCTACTTTTTTCACATCATCACTGGCGGTAATACCAGAAACTGTGACTGTAAAATCCCCTGTTTCCTGATTTACAGAAGTAAATGCGATGTTATTTGCCTTTGCGTAAATGGGAATATCTGCAAAAGCATCCGGCATATATGTTTCACAAAGATGGGTAATCATCGCAGCGCAGACAGCTCTGCTTGCACTGCCCTGAGGATTCAAGAGCCTGTCTTTTCCTTCCCCGCTGATCATACCTGTTGCCACTGCCCAGGAAACCGCTTCTTTTGCAGAAGGAGATACTTTTTCCGCATCCGCAAACTGTGACAAATCCGCTCTTTCCTGTGTGTCGAAACCTTTCTGCTGGGCATAGCGGAACAGCATGGTGATCATTTCTTCTCTTGTGATCTGATCTTCCGGTTTGATGGATGCTGTACGGAATCCATCCAGCAATCCTGTCTGATCTGCCCAGAAAATTGCTGGTGCATAATAAGCATTTTCTGGAATAGACAATGTATTTGCGGAAAGGCTAACTTCCGGTGAACCTTCCATACGATAAAGAACTACCGCAAACTGTACCTTACTCAGCTCTTCATTGGGCGCAAAACCGCCATTGACCATGCCCGTCATAAGCCCTTTATTCATCACATAACTAACAGCAGGATAAAACCAATTTTCTTTTTTTACATCTGTAAACAGTTCTCCTCCCGTATAAGAATCACTGTTGGTTTCTACTTGTACATCCTCCTTCACAACGGTTTCAGATGTAGGCTGTACAGCCGCTTCCTGTATTTCCTCTATTGTAGGTTCTTCAGAAACAGTTATTTCTTTCTGACTCCCATCTGCCAGATAAAGAACAGCCGTATTTTCACTCTGTGCACCATTCCCAGCAATCTCTATTTGATTTTCCTGAAATTCTACTGTATATAATGTATCACTTTCCAACCAAGTGACTGCATCCAATACTGCTGTTTTTGCTATATCATCACATTCCTGTGTAAATGTCACAGTTCTCTCCGTAATCTGACTTGCCTCAACGATTTCTGATTCATCATTTCCTTCGTAATGATAACGCAGCTGAACAGATTCCGGTATTTCATCACCATCACCTAGCTGAATCATAATTTTCACTTCATTTGTATCCTGATTTTCACCCAGATACAAATATTCGAACGCCCCTTGCACTGTTTTATTTGCAGCATTTTCCATGTCCTGTGCCAAAACTTCTGTACCAGAAATTCCTGCAAACAGCACAGCAGCTACGCCTAAAGCAGCAGCCCCGTATAATTGCTTCAAGTGTTCCATCCCCTTCGCATTTTTCCTCTTTTTTTGACATTTTTATTATAACTCCGACATATGATTCATGCAAGGTGTTTCATATTTATTAATCGCATCCGAAAACACGACATCTTTCAATCACAGTAAAATCCTTTGTTTTCTGGGAAATTCTATTATTTATAGAATTTTTTCAGAATTTCTCTAGTTTTATTCTATACATCTATATTCCATACTTTTTGTCACACACATTTGTCCGCAGTTTTTTATATACAAAACAAAAAACCAGTATCTTTCCTTTATTTTAACGGAAAGATACTGGTTTTGCTTACAATATATTTATTTTGATTTCATTTAGAAGAACTTCCAGAAAGCGGAAAATCGAAATATGTTTCCGGATAAGGTTCTTCTTTCAAATTATAGTGCCACCATTCGTTTTCATAAAGCACAAATCCATGGCGTGTCATCAGGTCACATAAAAGTTGACGATTTTCCTTTTCTTCCTTTGACACAGTTTCACAGGTATGGTGGGATTTGACATCCATAAAGTCAAAACATGTTCCCATTTGGAGCATTTCATTTGTTTTTAAGGAATATAACGTTAAATCAATGGCACTTCCACGGCTATGACTGGATTTTGCAGCCACATATCCCTGAGAAAGCAATTCTTCTCGCTTGATATTGGGATAATGGATTTCTTTTCTTCTGCCATCTTCTGGTTCCGCCGCCCATCGAATAAAATTGTCGACAGCTCTTTGGGGGCGATATGCATCCCAGACCAAAAGACCATATCCCATCTGATTTGCTTCTTTTTGCACTTCTTTCAATGCATTTGCCAGTTCTTCTGTAGCGACAATACGATTGACATCATACCCATCCACAGGTTTTCCTGTGAAATTGTCCCAAGTTGCATATTTCGCATCCCAACGGATTCCGGGGATGACTTCATCCAAAAAAACAAATCCTTTTTCCATACTTATTTTCCTTCCTGCAATGCCATTTCGATACAGTGGTCAATGAGTTCAGTGAATGTCATGCCTGTTGCCAGCATCATACGAGGATAACGGCTGTAAGATGTGAAACCGGGCATGGTGTTTACTTCGTTCAGAACGATGGTACCATCTTCCTGCAGGAACATATCCACGCGGGAAAGGTCTTTGCAGCCCAGAACTTTGTACATTGCTTTTGCTGTTTCCTGGATTTCTTTCCGTTTTTCAACGGGCAGGTTTGCAGGAACTGTAAATACAGCGTTTTCGGAGCCTTCTTCAGGATGGTCTTCCTGATGGATACGGAAAATACCGTGAGACAGTGTAATCTGGTCCACTTCCCCTACTTTCAGGTCATCACCATTGCCCATAACAGCGCAGCCAACTTCCATACCACTGATTGCTTCCTCAATCAGAACTTTTTTATCAAATTCTCTTGCAACATCAACAGCAGCCTGCAGATCTTCGGGTTTGCTTACTTTTGTTACACCAAAGGAAGAACCAGAACGAGCAGGTTTTACAAAAACAGGGTATTTCAATGCAGATGCGTCTGCATTTTCGCCATCATGCAAAATTTTGAATCCGGGTACACGGAATCCATGATTGCTTACTGTCAGGTATGTCATAGATTTATCCATACACAATACAGATGCAGGAATGCCACAACCTACATAAGGGATACCTGTTGCTTCCAACAGACCCTGAATGGTGCCATCTTCCCCCATTTTACCATGGATCATAGGGAAAACAACATCCAGAGGAACCAATTCATAAGTACCGTCTTTCAGTACCAGCATACCTTTATCCTGTTTATTAGTGGACAAAATTACACGCTGCGTGGTTTTTTCATCCCAGTCAGCTGTCGGTTTTTCACAGAGCTTCCATTCGCCAGATCTGGAAATACCGATATAAACGGGATCATATTTTTCTGTATCGATATATTTCCAAATTTCTTTGGCAGACTTAATGGATACGTCATGTTCTTCAGAACAACCACCAAATAATACTGCAACCTTCTTTTTCATACGATTTGCTCCTTTCAAAACATCATGGATTCATTGTTTACACTGGTTCGATCAAATAAATTCTATTGAATATCTGCACGATATATGAATCTTCCAAACCCAATCCTGTCGTTTCAACACAATTTTGAAACGCAGATTCCATTTAACCTTAATATTAAGAGTGTATCATAGATGGAAAAAAAGAACAAGATATATGACATTTCTGTCTCTTTCCCCGGACTTTTAATTTTATCATGTTAAGTATAAAAATGCAACGAAAATACACGTTGATTTGTATTAGGACTTTCAAAAGTTATCCTATGAAGCAGCAAAGCAATATATGATATTTTTTCCAATCCACAATATTAGAAAAAACGCAGCTATAGAGCCATAGCAAAGAAAGCTGAAATCCTTGTCATATAGAGGATTTCAGCTTTCTTATTCCTACTGAGATTTTATTTGATATATTTTGTTCTGAATACAACCATCGCAATTCTCTATAAAAAATCAAGGAAAAGAAAAACTCGTTTTTTAAAGGGAAGTTGCTTTCTAGCCATGGCTTTTTCCGCTGTCAGTAGCCGTATTCTTTTGCAATTCGTTCCAGTTCTTCCGCATCCGCATTACGGATTCTGCTTTCATCCAGTATCATGGCAGGCATGCCAGCCACTGCTCCGGCATAAACTTCAGAGAGAAGTTTGCTTCTGAGTTCTTCTGCATCTCTATCATTTTTCCCCATGATGCACTCTCCTTTCTCATTCATTTCATAAATCCTCATCGTCCCAATCATCATCCCAGTCCTCGTCGTCATCTTCATCATCAAGGAGTTCCACGCGAGGCGGCGCGAAATCAAAGAAATAGGATTCCTCTGGGAAATTCCACTGGGCAATGGCTTCTGTAGATACCTTTTCCAGCATACAGCCGAAGAAATATTCCCTACCATCAGAGCTCATGAAATGGGGTTTTTCATTATGATATTCCACAGAAATATCCAGATTCAAATCTGCCATACAAATTTTGAAAAGGTATGTAACAAACTCTTCGGGATATTCCTGCCAAGGACGTTTTCCATTGAAAAAATCCTCCACGGAAAATTCATGTTCAAAAGCTTCTTCCAGTGTACCGAAAATCTCTTTCGCATCATCTCCAAGAAATAATTGTCCGCCAGCATCTACCCAGATACCATCTTTTCGTGTCAGCACCGCACGCTGGATAGAATATTCCATAACCAGAAGGTTTTTGCCAAAATCCGTTTTCTCAGGCGGGTTCAGCTCATACTCCAGATATTCTATCAAGGAAACTGTGTTGGAATACAGATCGAACACACAGCTTTCCCCTTTTACATCTTCTCCCGTATACTTCAACCGCACTGCCGCTTTTTTTGCTGATGCTTCTTTGTCATCAAGATAGCATTCCAGTTTCCAAACATCATCATCCTCACGCAATTCACAAATGGTGTCGGAACCAGTAGGAGAATAAAAACTATAATAGTCTGTCGTATCGGTCACAGAAAATGTGATCTCCACCCCAACAGCGATTTCCAACTGTGGATGTGCCTTGGCAATCTGATTGATAAAATCCAGAACCACCAAAGCGATATTGGAAAAATGATCCCACTTCAGAACTGCTTCTTCCTCTGTATTGGGAATTGCTTTTAATTTTTCCCGCAGCATAGAACTGATATAATCCGCTTCTGATTTTACCTCTTTATTGATATAATTCTCCGGCAGTGTTTTCACCCAGTTTTCAATGACTTTGGGAATATCCTGCATCAATGCGCCGCTGCCATGGATTCCCACTTGAAAATCGCCATCATACCGCATAGGGCACACCTCCTTACAAATCAAACCAATTCAAAACGAATTTTCTTTTTCGCAGCGTATCTGTGGGCAACAGAACCTCTTTTTACCTGCAAAATCACTTTATACTCGAAAACACCGAACAGTTCCTGTGCTTTTGGATAAGCGGCAAAGATACCATTTCCACCGTCATCAATCTGTGTCACAGACGCGGGAATGGCAAATTTTTTCTTGCTGTATCCCCATTCTCCCGGAAGAACCGGACCATAGTTGCAGCCGCAGGCGTACAAACATTCTTTTCCCAAATACCGCAAGCCTTCTGGCAGTTCCAATTCTGTAATGCTTTCACAATAAAACAGTGCTTCATTATCAATCTTCACAAGTCCTTTTGGCAATTCCAGTTTTTCCAGTAATTTGCAGTTTTTCAGCATCTTTCTGGACAAAACAGTCATATTCTTTGGCAAATTCAATTTTTTCAGAATTTTGCAGTCCTCAAAAGCAGAAACGCCAATGTCTGTACAGCTTTCCGGCAACACTACTTCTTCTAAGGAAATGCAGCCCTTGAAAGCATTCTTTTCAATCAGTTTCACACCATCAGGTACGATGACTTTTTCCACATACTCATTGCCTTCAAAAGCCCCCTTGCCGATTGTTGTTATTTTTTTGCCGTCCATTTCGGCAGGAATCTCAATGACGCTTTCTTCGCCTTTGTATGACTGGATTGCAGCCGTTCCATCTTCTAAGTCACTGATTTCAAATGTGCCTTTTTCCACAGGTGTATCCGGTAAAGCACTCAACAGATATTCCAGTATTTTTTCCTGTTTGCCACGCTTTGCTGCTGCAATAAATTTTCTTCTGCATTTTTCAATATTGGGATAACGCTTTAAGCAGGCAAGCAGATAGCATTCCGCTGGCTGTGTAAATCCTTCTCCGGAAATCCGCTCTTCCATTTCAGAATCCATATCCACATATCCATACTCAATACTGGTATCTCCTAAAAATGAAAAGTCCTCCAATTCTCGACAATCACAAAAAGCATCATCCTTTAATTCTGACAAACTTTTTGGTATCGTTACTTTTTTCAGTTCACTGTACTGAAAACATAAATTTCCAATTTCTTTTAAGGACTCCGGCAATATTACCTCATCCAAATGTGAATATTGAAAAGCAGTCACTTCGATCTCTTCCACACCATCAGGCACAGTATAGGTTCCTGTCTTTTGGCAAGGCATCTTTATGAGTCTTTTGCCGTCTTTGGTGTAAAGCACACCATCAACATCTTTCAAATATGGGTTTTCCGGATCAACAGTAATTTGTTTCAAACTTTTTGCACCATAAAGCGTACCAAGCCAAACATCATAAATGTTTTGGGGCAGAGTAATGCTTTCCAATTCATTCCCATTGGCGGCAGAAATGGCAATGGTTGCCTGTTCTCCTGCTTTCGCTATCATTTTTTCCGGTATCACCAGATCTTTGTTCTCGCCGGTATAGCGCAGATCGCATCTTTCACCCTTCCGACCAGATGCAGAAAACTCAAAATCCTTCCATTTACTCATGTATGATTCCCCCTTTTCTTTTACAGAAAACGGAACAGGTCATATTCCGCAATGATTTTAACATCCTTGCCTTTTGCCCGTTGTTCCATGACTTGATCAATCTTCTTGGCACCTGCTGAACCAAAATCACCCAAAACAAGGTAGTTTGTTTTACCGCTGACAGTGCTGGTACACCTGCCGCCTTTGGCTTCAATCATTTTCTTAACCTCATCTCTGTCACCGTCACAGTTTTGGAAATCTCCGGTCAAAACAAAGGCGCTGCCACTGATTTCCAAAGAGTCAATCTCATCCAGAGGATATTGCGGCTCTGTGTCCCAAGTGTTGACATCTCTATCTTCGTCATCATCCTCGTCGTCATCATCGTCATCATCATCTTCGTCATAAAAGTCAAAATCTTCGCCATAGCCTTCATCTATGTTTTCTTCTACTGGACACCCCCACATTTCCTCGTAGAATCCGTTAAGTTCTTCCCACTCCTCTGTATCAGGTGAAAACTTCAGGAAAAATTCAATGAACGGGTCTTCGCCGCAATCACCAAAATATTCTATGATTTCCCAATAATCATCTGTATCTTCAAATATATCTGTAGGTGTTACATTATTTTTTACCCACTTACGCAGTTTTTTTCTATTTACATCAGACAAAAAGTTTTCAAAAAAATCCACAGCTTCATCCAGAGCTTCTGTTTCATAGTCATCCCAAGATGGTACAATATCCTCACATTCCATTATTTTATAGCTGATGCAGCTTCCGTCTCCAGAAGTAAACTGACCAATCTCATGGATATGTACGCCGCAGCCTTCTTCCACATCCTCAAAATCCATCTCGATCACAAGATGATTTTCACACATGATTTTCAGGAAGTTTTCATACTGCTCCTCTGTAAGGGAATGAATCAGTTCGCCATTTGGTCTTTTCGGTTTTTCTTTCAGCCAATCTCTTGTCCAATCCTCAAATGAGTCCAGTGTGCCCGAAAATGACCATCTTCCGCAGCCAAAAAAGTACGATGTCAGGTGTTCCTCATCGAAACCATCATAGCTTTGAATCCCATACTCGCCGTAAAATTCCCACATATCCAGTACTAGTTCCAAAGCAGCAATGGCTTCCTGCGTCCAGTCACCTTTTAATGTAATTTTCCCGCTTGCACTCGAAATATTTGCCATAATCCATCGCCTCCATTATACACATAGTAATTTTATCAATTTTTTTGTTGATAATTATGCTTTAATTTACATAATTTCCCATATCCGTAATCACATTATACAATATAAATATTTTTATTTCAACAATCAGCTGTTTTTTAACAAATACAGCAGTTTATAAATAAGACTTATGCTTTTAAAAGATTATGGGCACAAAAAAAGATATGCCATATTCAAATAAATAAACTGACATATCTTTTTTGCAAGCAAACATAAAAAAAGAACTTCGAATCACTTCGAAGTTCTTCACTGGATTCCGGCGACCATCTACTCTCCCAGGCAGCTTCCCACCAAGTACCATCGACCGCTCAGGTCTTAACCGTCGTGTTCGGAATGGGAACGGGTGTGTCCCCTGAGCGCATCATCACCGGAAATATGTAATTATTGAAGATCTACACCTTCAAAACTGAACACAATCCGTTAACGAGTCACCTGATGCTTACAAATCTTCGACCTAACACCGTAGGTGTCAGAGATGATTTGTATCAGGTGAGGTTAGTGGTCTTTTCCGTAGGAAAAGAAACAACCTCATTTCATAAAATCTTTTTATTAGGTCAAGCCCTCGATCTATTAGTATTGGTCAGCTGAACACGTTACCGTGCTTACACCTCCAACCTATCTACCTCATTATCTTTAAGGGATCTTACTTCCGAAGAATGGGAAATCTTATCTTGAGGGCGGCTTCACGCTTAGATGCCTTCAGCGTTTATCCGTTCCATACATAGCTACCCGGCTGTGCAGTTGGTCTGCAACCGGTACACCAGAGGTACGTCCATCCCGGTCCTCTCGTACTAAGGACAGCTCCTCTCAAATTTCCTGCGC